>CAZTYT010000252.1:0-3496 GCA_964618245.1 uncultured Legionella sp.
TAAATTTAAAGAGGATCATGATAACGTTAATAATACTCAGCTGTCGGATGAAGAAAGAAAAAAAGTCCATGATAAATTTAAGGATGCCATTGCTTTTGATATACTCAATGAAAATGGCCTAGAAAATAAAGATAAATCCAATAAAACAAATTGGCAAAATATTATTGTTAACCTTCTTGCCGTTGGCGCCATTTCCAGTTTATCGCTATTATTTTCTCCTAGCATTTTACTGACTATTGGTTTAACCACAATTTCATTTCTCGCTACCGGTTATACGGCTAGAAATTACCTGCGTCCCTTTTTTAAAAATATAAAAGCACAAAATCCAACTAGTATGATCACTACTGTTTCCCTGGGTTGGCTTTTAGCTTTAGCACATACACTTCATCATGCTTTCACCATGCCTCTAGCTGGCAGTTTTTCAATGATTTTTATGTCTTACATTATGCCCATTCTATTAATCACCGTGATTAATGGCATGGATGAATTACGGCAACAGATTTTAAATAAATCGAAGAAAATGCATTTGCAAGGCATAAAAATGCTATTTCCACAAATGGCTGAAACTTACTCTTACTACCAAATACCCCAAGCATTGTCCAAGGCCCTATCACAATCCTTTAACTCAAGGATGGCACACACCACGCATCAGAACGCTTTTGAAGACACCTATTGGAAAGATCTGGATAGAATTCAACAAACTATTAGCGAAACTGCACCCATATCTATACCCAAAAGTGCCATTAAGTCAGGTATGACCCTTAAAATTAAACAAGGAGAATGTTTTCCTGTTGATTGCTTCTTACTTTATGGAAAAACAGTAGTTGATCCTTCCTTGCTTACAGGAGAACATCAACAAATTAGACAACAAGGCGATCCTATACCTGCTGGAGCCATCAATCTCACTGAAGAGGTGATTGTTTATACCACTAATGATTCCTATCACAGCGCAATCAACCAATTGTTATTCTACTCAAATAGAGCAAAAAAGAATAATATGATCCCGCCTCAAAATACTACATTTAATTACCTTTATCTTTCGTTAATTGTATTGGGAGTCATTACTTCACTTATCCTACCTTTCACATTAGGTATCCTGACCCTTTCTTTATCATTGCAAAATCTAACTGGAATTTTATTCGCTATCTGTCCATGTACACTTGCGATAGCCTACCAACTTCCCAGATTAATTAATATTTATCAACGTAACAATAAAGGGATAACTGTTCGCGAAGAAAATTTATGCGAAGAAATAAATGAGTTTAAAACAATCGTATTTGATAAAACCGGAACCTTAACTACGGGTAACAGTCAAGTAGCAGCAATTGAAGGCCTCACTGATGCTCAATTACAGCGAGTCTATCTTCTGGAAAAACAGCATGGGGCGGGTCACCCTATTGCCAAATCGATTATTAATTTTTATGAAGCAAATCATGACTCAGGACAAATTATTCGTGATATCAAAAATTTAACCCTTGATGAAAATAACAGAGGGCTATCAGCTACAGTCCAAGGAAAACAAATTCACATTGGCAGTGCTCATTATTTAAATCAGTTAGCCATCGAAATTCCAACATTACAATCATCTAAACTATCCCAAGGATTTACGCCTATTTATATTGCCGAGGAGGGAAAATACCAAGGTGTAATCTACATTAAGCATGAAGTAAGACATGATATTTTGGCTGCCCTCAATCGTCTAAAAGCAGAAAATAAAGAAATTATCATGTTAACAGGAGATAGCTTTGCGTCAGCCCATGGATTTAATCAACAAAACGGAAATATTTTTGATGAAAAGAATATCCATGCTGACCAAACCCCCAAAAATAAAGATGAGTTTTTAGCAACACTAATGCAATCGAGAGATCCTAAAAGTGTTTGTTTCATCGGAGATGGATTGAATGATACGCCTTGCGCTAAAACTGTATCAGAAAAAGGCGGTATCAGTTTTGCTATGACTGCAAATGATAAAACTTCCTTTTTTACTGATATCTGTTTAAATGGCTCCTTAAATTATCTGTTTGAGCATAATAAGTTAAATCAATTTTTGAAAAAAAATATATTGCAAAATCAAGGGCTATTGATGTACAGCACTTTTGCCTTGATTGCTTTTATTATTTCGTTTTCACTTTCAGGCATTGCAGTATCCCCCATTATTCCGTTGATAATCATGGCCTCAACCACATTAATGGTTTTATTTAATTCCTATCGAATGCAACTGGCTATTGATTGTGCTTTAGACCCAAAAAAATCCTGGTTAAAACAACTATTGGCTTCTGATCTATCGATTGCCCTATTGTCTGGAAGTAGTTTACTTTTCACCAGCAGCTTGCTCATATCTACTCTGGCTACTGGAGGATTTGCTTTTCCAGTTATCCTGTTTACTGCGGGGGCTGCAATAGCTATCAGCAGTGCCTGTCTTTTAACGGCTGTCGTTTTACTGGCAACCTTTATCACTATCACCAGTTTACATTTTATTCTGGAAAAAGGTTCTGGATTAATTCAACAAATAGAGCAGAATTTATCAAATGAAGATACGTTAACAAAGAGCAAGAATAATAAATCACCGGTACAACCATATTACCAAAGAAATATAACAGCCTTAAGCCCTGTTG
Source organism: uncultured Legionella sp. (assembly GCA_964618245.1). Lineage (GTDB taxonomy): Bacteria > Pseudomonadota > Gammaproteobacteria > Legionellales > Legionellaceae > Legionella. Next base: position 2,616 of record CAZTYT010000252.1, read on the forward strand.
GAGCTCCTAAAGAGCTCCTTAACCAGGTATTCACACAGACTCCTGAATGTATGGAGCCTGAGGCTGCAAATAATTACCCTTCTATTGGCAGGTGCATGTAGGAGATTTCGTTCCATCTTTACACATTTGATGACCTGAGGCTTTATCGCATTGTGCAATTCCGCCATGTCGTGAACAACAACCTTTCGTACTATTAGTTGTTGTGGTCGTAGTTGTGGTAGTTGACTTACCGCCCCACCAACTACTTTTAGGCTTGGTTGTTGTAGTGGTGGTACTCTTGGTAGTAGACGTTGCAGGTACTGTACCAGTTTTTACAGTAGTTTTTTTAGCCTTTTTGGGAATAGCACAAGTACAGGTTGGTGATACGGTTCCATCCTTACACATTTGTTTTCCTGTGGTTTTATTACAGGAAGCAACTCCCCCATGACCGGCGCAACAAGCAGCATAGGCACCTGCTAAAGGACTAGCAAATAAAAACAAAATTATAGCGAATCGCATGAAACTTTTACATCCTAAAGTCAAATATGCGTTTTTCATTTGGAACTCCCTATCCATAATCATAACATTCTAAATATAGAACAAGAGTCAATAATAAATCAAATTGGATTATTTATTGCATGAAAAGCAAGTAAATAAACACTTCCCTCTCTTATTTAACCGGAGTCAGATTGCATACTTCGATGCTATATTATTGAACTTCTGCTAAGCTTAAAATTAATTAGGGTGTGATGCTCCTCACTTATTTAATCAAGTGTCCTATGAACTTGTTGAAAATTGTTTCAAAGATAAAACACAAGAAATTCAACCAGAGGATGTTTCTTATTTTTTTATGTCCTTTCATAGTAGGGGTTATTGCCACTTCTGTAATGATTGGCTGGATA
>CAZTYT010000253.1:0-3451 GCA_964618245.1 uncultured Legionella sp.
TAGAAATAATTACTAGAAAAATGCTGTTCTTACCGCCTTCCGAAAAGCTTACTCATGCTGATATGGTTGACGCATTAAAGGAGGCCGTTAATATTATTTCAGGTGGTATCAAATCCAGATTAAGTGATCAAGTTTGTGGTGAAATACTTTTAGGGATCCCCTGTTTTATCGCTAAGACCGAAGGAGGCATGGCAAAGAAAGCGGATTTATTACAATATGTCACGATTGGAAAAATATGCATGTGCGTTTATATTTCAATTCATAGGAATTAATATAGTAATAAGCTTTATTGCCCATCTTTGTTTTACTATGATTTACCTCATATTGCGTGTTCTTGTCTTTTTTAAAAGACCTATTCCTATAGTAAAGGCAGGAAGAGCTGCCTTGATATTTCAAAGTTTTCTTAAGCGCGTCTAAATACCCTTTATTTTGATCTTTTGAAAAATGATTTTTTATTCGATGTAGTAGACATGGTTGTTGTTTTCTTTTTGGGTGGGAATCGTTTTTTAGGTTTTGCTGAAAGATTGGTTTGGGGTAGATTATGTTTGGGTTCAAAATCTTCTATTTCAATACGGTTTAATTTTTGTTGAATTAATCTTTCTATAGCCTGTAATTGATTTACTTCATCAGCACTGACTAGCGAAAGAGCTAAGCCTGAAGCACCGGCTCGTCCTGTTCGGCCAATACGGTGGACATAATCTTCGGCAACTTGTGGTAAATCAAAATTAACTACACAGGGTAATTGATCAATATCAATACCTCGGGCTGCAATATCGGTGGCCACTAAAACATGCAGTTCTCCTGACTTAAATTCAGTTAAGGCTTTAGTACGTTGAGACTGTGATTTATTACCATGGATGGCGGCAGCGTGGATTTGTGCTTCGCTTAATTGTTTAACCAGTTTGTTCGCTCCATGCTTGGTTCTTGCAAATACCAAAGTCTGCCCTAATTTATTTTTGTGAATTAAATGACTTAACAAAGCGGCTTTTTGACTTTTATCCACTGGATGAATCGTTTGTTTAATTTTAACTACTGTTGTATTACGGGGGGCAACATCAATTTCTACTGGCTGGTTGAGAATAGTTTTGACAAGATTACGAATTTCGTCAGTAAAGGTAGCTGAGAATAGAAGATTTTGACGGTTTTTGGGTAAACAATTAATGATTCGTTTCATGTCGTGAATGAAGCCCATATCCAGCATACGGTCAGCTTCATCCAAAACCAAAGTATTAATTTGATCAAATTGAATAGCGCGTTGTTGATACAAGTCTAATAAACGCCCCGGGGTTGCGACTAAAAGTTCAACGCCAGAACGCAGCTTCATCATTTGAGGATTAATTTTTACGCCGCCAAAGACCACCGCAGAACGAAGCGAGAGGTGACGCCCGTATTGAAGAATGCTTTCATGCACTTGACTGGCTAACTCGCGGGTTGGCGTTAGAATAAGCGCATAAGCTCTATTGTTTTTAGCTCGGGGGCTGGTACTGAGCTTTTGCAGAATAGGCAAAATGAAGCTAGCCGTTTTACCTGTCCCTGTTTGCGCCGAAGCAAGAAGGTCTTTGCCGGATAATACCTGTGGAATGGCTTGCGCTTGGATAGGGGAGGGTTCCTGGTAACCTAATTCATTAATTGCTTGAAGTAAAGGCTCTATTAAACCTAAAGAGTTGAAACTCATACTGTTCCTTTATTTGTGGGCATCAATGAAGGGAAAATTCTATGCTAATGCTCGATTTGGATCCGCCATTATAAAGAAAATCAGATTTTTTATCAATGCCTGCACACAGAGATTAAAAAACAAGCGGTGCGTCGCCTCTTTTATTGCATGTGTTATGGAGTTAAAAAAACTTATTCATGGTTCTTTCACAAAGTTATCCACAGCATATGCGAATAAAAAATAAACCCATTATTATAAAATTCATTTATTATCAATGAGTTATAATAATAACCCCGGGTTGAATCAAAAAACTTATAAAGTTATTCACAATTCACCGCTTGTTTATATTTCTAACATGCGATTTTGTTTGCTAAAATTGCTTTGAAATAAGGCGTTACGATGGTTAAATAGTGGTTAATACGATAAATGGCTAAAAAAATTATGAATGAAGTGGCTGAACGCAAAGCACTGACTGAATTTACTGAAAAAGCTTATCTGGATTATTCGATGTATGTCATTCTGGATAGGGCTTTACCGCATATTGCGGATGGGCTAAAACCGGTACAGCGTCGTATTGTTTATGCCATGTCAGAATTAGGCTTAAAAGCAACAGCCAAGCATAAAAAATCTGCTCGCACAGTAGGGGATGTTTTAGGTAAATTCCATCCTCATGGTGATAGCGCTTGCTATGAAGCTATGGTTTTAATGGCCCAGCCTTTTTCCTATCGCTATCCTTTTGTAGACGGTCAAGGCAACTGGGGTTCGCCTGATGATCCTAAATCGTTTGCTGCGATGCGTTATACGGAAGCGCGATTATCGGCCTATGCTGATGTTCTCCTTGCGGAATTGCAGCAAGGGACAGTTGATTGGGTGGATAACTTTGATGGTACTTTACAAGAACCAGCCCTGTTGCCTGCGCGCTTGCCTAATATTTTATTAAATGGGGCTACCGGCATTGCAGTAGGTATGGCCTCTGATATTTTACCGCATAACTTGACCGAAGTCGCAAATGCTTGTGTGCATTTATTAGAAAACCCAAAAGCAGATCTGGCTGCGATAATGCAATATATCAAAGGGCCAGATTTTCCTACTGAGGCAGAAATTATTACGCCAGCAGATGCCATTTATAACCTTTACGAAACTGGCAATGGTTCGATTAAGATGCGTGCTATTTATGCGGAGGAAAAACAAAACATTGTTATCACCGCACTTCCTTACCAGGTTTCTGGCGCCAAAGTAGTTGAGCAAATCGCTTTACAAATGCAACAAAAAAAATTACCTATGGTTGAAGATTTGCGTGATGAGTCTGATCATGAGCATCCTACTCGCTTGGTTATTGTTCCTCGCTCCAATCGGGTAGATGTGGAAGGTCTAATGTCGCATTTATTTGCAACCACCGATTTAGAGCGCAGTTATCGCGTTAATTTCAATATGATTGGTCTGGATGGCCGCCCTAAAGTAAAAAACTTATTAACCATTCTTACTGAATGGCTAGTTTATCGTGTAGGTGTTGTGAAAAGACGATTGGAATATCGTTTGGAAAAAGTACTGGAACGTATTCACGTCCTTGAGGGGCTATTAATTGCTTATTTGAATATTGATGAAGTCATTGCCATTATTCGTGAAGCGGATAACCCTAAGCAAAGCTTAATCGCCCGTTTTAAATTAAGCGAACGCCAGGCTGAAGCGATTTTGGAAATGAAATTGCGTCATTTGGCTAAGTTAGAAGAAATAAAAATACGGGGTGAAATGGCGTTTTCCAGCATAAACAGTTAGGGAATCATTGCTTGCCAAAAC
>CAZTYT010000254.1:0-3433 GCA_964618245.1 uncultured Legionella sp.
AATTCGTAAAAGCAAAAAACTCTTGTGGTCGGATAATTTTTGTTTCACATAATACCGGACGGGAGTTTAAGGAGAGAAGATAATACTTCGCTATATTGACGATCCAATGATTAAATATCGCCTGAGGCAACTCGATTTCTTGTTGGGATTTAAAAACTATCCCCCATTTGGCAATTTCAATATTTTTAGCGCGCAAAATATCTGCAGACGTTGATAAAAAAAAATTAGAAGATGAGCTCGATCTTATCCATAAAGTTTTTACTCATTCACCAAACTTCATCAATAGCAAATTGGATACGCAGGTTAAAAAATCAGAATTTGTGATTGTTAACCAAAACAAAGACTTGATTGCTGCCACCGAAACAATGGCTCAATTCGCGCATTTAACCCATAGTGTCATTTCTTTACAAGCGCTCTGCGCAGAGTTATCGACCAGCATTGAACAATTAGGGTTGGATTTTTTTGATGTGCAAAGCAATTTTGATAAAATTTTCGATGCGCTTAATACTATTTATGAAGTCATTCAAACTGATTTACAACAGATGAATGAACGCATGATAGCAATCGCTGAAGCCCATCAAAATCAAATGCGCATAGCAAGTAAAATGCAATTCGAAGCAGAAGTCAAAGCTACCCTATACTCTATTAAATCGGTATTAGAATGTGCAGACAAAATACGCATTTATAAAAATAAGCATCCCCATACCGTAGAAATTTCTGAGCAAGAAGCGCTGTCTGCGGCAGAATTTTTTAAAACGATGTATCAGTCAAAAACCGCTAAACCAACTACACCGGTGGCTAATCCCCCAGGATTAGCTACCAGCAAGAAAAAAAATCCGCCACCCTCGCCGCCAAAAACAACATTAACGTTTGATGAGATGAAAAAAAATCTGACTGATTTAAGTAATAGGCTCTTTTTGGAATTAAGTAAGATACAAAGCAGCAGAAATCCTGATCCACAAATTAATCAATACAAGCGGATTGGAGAACAGTTCCAAAAATTGGAAAACAAAACCTTACAATTACTCCAAGAAAAAAAAACAGGCCCAGACCGTATCAATAAAGCCCATAAGCTCTATAAACTCACGGTCTCTCTCTATGAGCTCACTATTCCCTTTTTAGCACAAACTACTGAAAAACGTACAGCAGATACTAAAGACTTTATTGCTTCACTTCATGCAAAATTAACTGCTCCTCAAAACAATGCGTTTATTGATCGGCATAACCATAGCTTTCCCAAATTTATTTATGAAAATTTTGGTCTTTTTAAAACAGATACTCGTAATAAGTTGACTACATTAGAAGAGGTTTGTAACGGCTTGCTTCATAAAAGTCTCATCAATTAAGGATAAAGCACCTGAAGTTTTTAATATTTGAAAAAAAATCACCTTTTCATTAAGATGAAATAGCATCTTTTGTCATTGCGAACATAGCAAAGCAATGACAATGGTTTGGATCCTTCGTCATAACTTGTCAGGATAGCGTTAAAAAATCCTTGCTCTGACGACTAGGCTTGACTCGATATTAAACTCTTCTCTTACTACCAGGGTGGTGGTTTAACCTATGAAGGAACTTTTAATTCAATGCTGCTCGATTATTATTTTCATTGGGTTCACTCCTCTTGTTGTTTTATTTATCCAGTTTCTTCTCGTAGGGTTTCATGGCGTTAAAAATCATTACCCGAAGTGTAAAGACTACACACCACGCGTAGCAATTATCATTCCGGTATGGAATGAGCAGGATGTAATAGGTCTAAGCATTGATAGCCTGATGCAATTAAACTATCCACCTGAAAAATTGCGAATTTATGCTATCGATGATGTAAGCACCGATAAAACCCCAGAGATTATTGCTGCAAAGACTAAACAATATCCCAACCAGGTTTTTAATATCCGCCGTCCAGAGAAAATAGATTTTGGTAAGGCTGCGGTAATTAACCATGGCTTACAAATTATTCTTAATGAACCCTGGGCAGAAGCTATTTTAATTATGGATGCGGATGTAATGTTTGAGGCAAATACATTATTACGCATGGCTCGTCATTTAGCTGATCCGAAAGTAGGTGCAGTGACTGCCTATATTAAAGAGGGCCACCACGCAGGTAATTTAATTACGCGCTCTATTGGTTTTGAATACATTGTTGCACAAGCAGCTACTCGACGTGCACAAAACGTCCTGGGGGTATTAGCTTGCCTGGCGGGCGGAGCTCAACTACACAGCCGAGAAAATATTGAGGAAATTGGCGGTCGAATAGATACCTCTACCTTGGCTGAAGATACTTACACTACTATTTTGACGCAATTGAATCGACGTAAAGCAATTTTTGATGGCAATGCCATCGCCATTGCTGAGGAACCCACGACCATTAGCGATTTATGGAAACAACGAATGCGCTGGTCAGAGGGTAACGTGCAGATAAGTATTCACTTTAGCTATCTATGGTTTCATCATTTTAAGATAGGAAGTATGGGGGGTATTATTTTTGGCTTAATCTGGTTTAGCACGTTATTCATGCCACTGGTTATGGTAACTACCTCCATTGCATTGAATGTACTTTATCTGCTAAACAATAGCCTGTCATGGACTTTTGTGCGAATTTTTTCCATTATCAGTCTTTGTTCATTTCTGTTTACCACTTTTTATAGTTTTCTAATTGATCCCAAAACAGCCAGACGTGTCTGGCTTGCCGGGATATTGTTTCCAGGTCTATTATCCATAATCAATATGTTAGTGGCACTAATGCCTCATTTTTTTAGTGTCTTTATTTTTAAGCATTTCCCCTTAAAGGTGTGGTTATTTTATCAACACTATTTTATTTTTTGGATCAACTCCTGGATTTCACTTTCCCTGTTTTTTGCTTGGCTATTGTATCGACTGGATAGAATGAATACCCCGCAATTTATCACTAATATTTTATTGTTCTTCATTGGATACGGTCCCTTATTAGCCGCGATTACTTGCAGTGCCTATGTCTCCCAACTAACAAAAAAAGCAATGAAATGGAATAAGACCGTAAAAACAGGCAAAGCCAAACAAGAAAGAAATATGCATCACATTTCTTACGACTTCAAAAAAATATTAGACTCTGATAAAAAAGAAGAATTACGCCTATTAGTAAGTGAACTGTTGGTAATTATGGTGTTAACCACTTTAGGGACTTACCTTTATATTATGGATTACTATGAGTAAAGACCGACATCATTTTGCCCTCATTTTTTTATTGTTCTGTTGGCCGCTTGGGCTTATGGCAGAAAAGTCGCCTGTTATCTGTAATGCGAATGAAGGGTTACGTTTGTTAAATCAACCCAATCCGCCATTTGCAGATATCCATAAGATGCTGCAAGCTTGTGATAAAAAGATCCCCTATGATGTGCAAGTACTGCTACTGCATGGTTTATTAGCCAGAAAAGAAGGGATGAAAAATAATCAATAT
>CAZTYT010000255.1:0-3415 GCA_964618245.1 uncultured Legionella sp.
AGTCCTAGCCAATTAATTAGCGTTTGTTCTGTACCTTACAAAAAAGTAGAGATTGAATTAAATTATTATGATCAATTACAAATTCAACATACTGGTTTTCAGCAAAGTTATCCGAATGCGCTTGTTCGTATTGGTCTACCTGCCACTAGTGAGTTTTTCATCGGGCCACCTAGCTATGTACAACAAGCGACTGCTCCAACATCAGGCTCTTTTGCTACTTATGGCGGAGTAAAACATACCATTAATTATAATGAACAATTAATATTTGCTGAGGTAGGAACAATTATTTTACCTAGTGGCAGCTACGCTTATGGTAGTCAGCGATGGGGAGGCATTCTTAATGGAATTGCTACTTATAACTTTAACTCCAGTTTTAGCCTCAGCATGATGCTAGGGCTTAGCAGAATCAGCGAAGCAGCTATTGCAGGTGGTGGTTATTTCAATAGCGTTAACCCGGATGTAGTTATAGCTTATGGCCCTAATGACAAGATTTCTGTATATGGTGAAATTTTTGGCCAAAGCAAAATAGGTGTTGGTCAAGGCGCGGGTTTTACCGCTGACGTAGGAGTGGAGCTTTTACTTTTACCCAATTTTCTTTTAAACGCCAGCTTGGGACAGCAGCTTTATAATTATTTGGATGGTGCAAAACATTATGTAACGGCCGGGATTGTAGTGATGGGCTAAAGTTTTTTGTTGGGCCGTAGCCCAATCAAAAATTACCCAATATGCGCATAAACACGATCACTTAAATGAATGGATTTTTTGACCATATCATCCATCATAGGGCTTGGCTCACAAGGTTGATAAACTGACTTTAATGGAGAAAGATCCACTGTATTGTGAGAACTGTCGTTCTGTAAATAACCATCCAAGCTTCTAAATGTTATATACTTATCAGTAGCTATTTCCTGACAGTCTGCCAAGGTCCCATCTTGACATATTGAAACACGAATCAAATGCTCCAGATGGAAGGGTTGCTTACTCTTAGAAAAGAAATAATTAACGTCATAAATTACACTATTGCCTGTAGCACAAAAATAATAACCTGATTGAAACTTGTTATTTTCATAAATATCAGTACGGATAAAACGACCTTCATCAGAACGTAAACCAGCAAGATCCACACGATGATAAATTGAACTCAGTGATTCTTTATTGTTATTATCTGCGGCAATAACAGTATTAGATAAAATTAATCCTAAGAGTATTAAAGCAATTTTTTTCATTCGTTTCTGGCTCCTATTGTTAATTCCTGTAGCAGCAAATTATGATTACACAATTACTAAGGAATTTCCTAACTAAAATCTTTCTTATCTAATTTAGCCTCACATTATACCTTAATTTGTATCAATAACGTGAACTATTTTAAAATTTTTTACCAAATTGACTTAAAATGGACTAAACAAGTAGCTCATCGCAAGTGGTCATATATTGTACCATTTAGCCATTTTAATATCAATAGCCCATGCTGATACATAACTGAAATGTTCTTCATTGCAGTGACTATTTGGAGTCTTATTCGATTAAAAAGCGAGCCGTATCTGTGGCTTGTAACCGATATTTTAAGTGTTTCTTTATTGTGGGCCATTCCGATCTTAGAATGCTAAACAAAATAGTATCAGTTATCACTTGATCATGAAGAATCATATGCTGGCGCAATAAACCTTCTTCCCTAGCACCCAATTTTTTGATTGCATAATAAGAGCGAAGATTGCGTGAATCCGTGCCTATTTCTACCCGATTAAACATGAAAACTTCAAAAGCCTGTTCCAACATCAATAATTTGACGTCGGTATTCACTATGCTTCCCCATACTTCTGGACGATACCAACTGTATCCCAAGGTCAGCCGTTTATGTTCTGGCTGAATATCATAATATGCGGTAGCCCCTAATAGTGCCTGATCCGTTTTACGACGTACGGCATACGTGGTTTGCTCCTTGGTATGCATTTTATTTAGCGCATCGATAAACCATTGATCGAAATGTTCAGCCGTCGCTTTCCAGGGCATGTACTCCCAAATCTCTTCATAATCAGCAGCGACTTTCAATGCATCTTGATGTGCGATAGTCAGCGGTTCCAATTGAATCACTTGACCTTGTAAAACAGTTTTTCCTAAACCATTCTCTATCCCTGTAACACCATGCATTAAGACACCTTTTTTTTCCTAAAATTATTATCAAACTCTGAATAATGAGTATCAAAATGGAACATATTAAAATCAGTTTTGCGATCATATACGTCTAATTGTTCGATTCTCTTTAACTTTCGGGCTAATTTAACAGAAATGGGTAACACTACTATTTCAATAAGTACTTTAACCAGCCACATTGAAAGAATAAACTCATAAAGCTCATCCTCTTTCAAATCACTATAAAAAGCTATCATAGTAAAAATAAAGCTGTCGATTCCTGCTGCAATGATATTTGAAACCGCAAAGCGCCCGATTAAAAAACGTCCTTGCATTTTAATTTTTAATTTGGCTATCGCGTAAGAATTAAATGATTCTGAAAATAAATAACTCACTGCTGAAGCGAAGATAACACGCGCATTTACGCGCAAAATGGTATCAAACTCATGGTTATTCGTTTCATAAGTTGGGCTTGGTAAATGAATCACAATTTGCGAGTAAAAGATAAATAAGGCATTAAACAAAAAACCACACCATACTGCACGCCTGGCGTGTTTAAACCCATATACTTCTGTAATTAAATCGGATAATAAAAAAGTAAAGGGAAAAACAAGCGTCCCAGCATCTGTGCTAATCTTGCAAATTTCAATCAAACGCGCATCAAACCAATTGGCAATGATAAGGATAACGGTATAAGTCAAGGTAAGAAACCATAACAAATCTCTGGCTGAATTGACTTCAGAGACCCCACCCCTCATTTGTATAACCTAAACTGATTCATTTTTTCTCCAAATATTAAAATGGTGGCATGGCAAGTTCATGCGTAAAATTAATATACAAAACAGTTAAATGAGGGCATAATAGCGACCTCAATTATATTGGTTTTTTTACAACTAATCGTTGCGCACTATTATCACACATTTTTTGTAACTTAAAAAGACATTTGATGTAAAAATTACTCTAAAAGCTCTTTTTTAACTCGAATTTTATCATTGCCCCGTGGCTACCATACCCTTCGATTTTTACGATGGATTTATCATAAACAGGATGCTTTAAACGACCAGCTTGTGCATACCACTCCATTTAAATTTGACTATTTCTTATTTATTGTGATAAGTTTTTATGTGCGTTATTTTTTCACAAAGACAATAAGGAGAACATTATGCCATATAATTTACTAGTTAATCTAAGCAATAAATTGTCTCAATACGCTGGTGGCCTAGGGTGGGAGCGGGGGTATCTTTTTAGTAACTAATCCATCTTCATTATTACCTTATCTTCAAAC
>CAZTYT010000256.1:0-3415 GCA_964618245.1 uncultured Legionella sp.
GATCATGAGTTGCCAGATAATTATTGACACACACCGCCATCAGAATAAAGGTAGAATTTTTCATGTTCGCATTGACCTTGTTGTTCCCAAAACAACTTTGGTAGTCAATCGCGATCTTGCTGAAAATCATGCACATGAAGATGTTTACGTCGCTATTCGTGACGCCTTTCTCGCCATGAAGCATCAATTACAACATTATGTGGATAAACAACATGGCGCTATAAAACATCATGTATCACCACTTGAAGGCCGGGTTCTTGAAATAGCCCCACTTGCTGATTATGGGTTTATTGAAACTATTGATGGCAGAAGAATCCGCTTTTCGAGTAAAAGCGTAATTGATTATGATTTCAATAAATTAGAGGTAGGTAAACGAGTTACTTTTGTTGAAGCCAAAAGTAATGACGGAATGGCGGCAAGCACTGTTTATGTAAAATAATTTTTTTCATGTTATAAAAAGCAAGCAGCCATTACCCTAATGGCCTAGGCTGCTTTTTTATTTCGACCAAAAATTTTTATCGTGGTTGACTAAGATTTGAAGGTTGCGTTGCCAAGCATCCAAGAAATTCTCTAATCGTCGAAACTTTCTGCCCTACTATTGCATCAGCTTTTCCTGACTTCACAAAGCCCCGCAATGTCTTACCTAAATTCCCATCACGTAAAGTACTTACATCCGACTCATCAAAACCAACTGCTCTACCGTCTAATCCATCAAAAAGACACTTAATAGCAGCTTTTTTCTGTGAGTAACTTTTTTGGAAAAAGGTCAGCAATGGATAGGGATAAAAATATTCTTTAACTTCATCCACTTCACCTTTATTTTTATATTTTTCCCGGTCAGCAAGATAGCCATTCACAAGCGTCTTTAGCTCTTGAATAGCTCGTTGTTTTTTAATCTCTGTTGCATTAAGAGTAGGCGCAGCAGTACGTCTGCCAGAACTTGCACTGCTAGTGCTTGTATCACTCCCACTGCTAGTACTGCTTTCATAACTACCACTATTGGTGCTTAAGTCACTTCCACTGGTAGTGCTTAAATCACTTCCACTGGTAGTGCTTAAATCACTTTCGCTGGTAGTGCCTAAATCACTTTCGCTGCCAGTGCTGGGATTACTTCTGCGACTTTTATCTGAGGCGTTATCCTCTGCTGTTATTTCAAGACCTTGTTCCACTAATTGTTGGTTGGCATGATGCGCAGCAAATATTGCTTTGATTTCTTTTAATTTAATATCAGCATAACCATTTGGCGCTCTATTTCTCAATGTGGTGTATTCCTCAATCAATGGATCTAGATCTTGATTAGGTTTTTTTAACAATTCCTCACAAAACCCACGGATTCCTCCTGCTTCCATGTCTTTTTTAGTGTTAGCTAAATTATTAGCTTCTTCTTTAATAGCCTGAAGTGCTGCAATTAATGCCGCATTCAATATTTGTATATATAACAGATTAGGATTGTTATTCTTTATGTCGATTTTTACTTGATCAATGGCTTGCTGATAAGGCTCCACTAGAGCTTGCAGTTTCTTTAACTTGTTAATAGACTGAGCAAATTCTTTCTGAAGTTCTCTACCCATTCGGTGGGCTCTATCAACAGTAGGTTGATTTTGTATTTTTAACTCAAAAAACCGGTCAAAATCAGGATCAAGCATGTTCCCGGTATAGTCCCTAATACAAGTCTCTAATATTTGAATCACGCTGGCAGGATGAATCTTATTTGCTAACAATGAATTTAGCTTGGGTTTGTATTTTTTAAGGGGATAAGAGTTCTCCGTATGTAGCCCACGATCAAAAATAGCAGTTTCCTTAAAGGGATGACTATCAAATTGCAGGATCAGATCGTTTACTATCTCGACTAACTCTGTTTGAATTGCCGCAAGTGCATGTTTGTATTTTTCTTCAGCCGCAATTAAATTTTGCTGACTTGCTTGAAAATTCTTAAGGTGATAAGCAGGTACTCTAGGTTGATAATAAGTTGTGGACTTGAAGTTAGGCACTTTGACTTTCCATTAATTAAAAATAGTATAAATGTAGCATAATTAGCCTTAAGGTTTTATTAAATATAAAGTTCATTACTATGAATTAATGAGGTAAGGTAAAAATCCGTCTTTAATTTTGACTCCAGCTGTTTGGCCAAGCCCAACCTATATTAGTTTTTGGATGATGTGTTAAAGGGCTACTGAGAATAACTAGATATTTCTTGTTTTAAAGAAGTTGCAGTATTTGCCAATAACATCACCTCCCCTGTTGAATGATTGAATAAGCAAGCCCAGTTATTACTCTGCCTAATGATTTTTAATTTTTCCCGGCAGGCAAATCCTTCAACGTCCTGGTATTTACCGGAAATTGTTTGTTCGACCCTATTATGACGATTCCATACCTCATCATATAAACTAGCTAATTCTTTTGCTATTTTGATTAATTTCGGGTTCACAGGTTCTCGTGCAATTGCTTGCGCAAAATTCTGCATATCTTTTGCCCCTAAAGCCAAGTTTTTCGCTTTGAGATTAAAACTGCGTGATTTGATTATTAAAAATAAATCATCCCATTGCCCTTTTTGAATGAAAAATCGACAAAAACACAGTTTCACTTCGTTACTTGTGTGTTCCAGAAATAATAAATCCTGTATGGATTTTACTTCCGCCTGAGCAGTTAGTAAGGTGGAAATAATATTCGTGACTGCAATCGGTATTAAACGTCCTTTTACACTAGCGGCATAATATAAGGGGGACTTTTCTTGATAAGGAAGGTTAACATCTGCCTCATGCGCCACTAATATTTCAATAATTTTTGCTGTATCTTCGATACCAATTGCGCCAGGTTTTTTAATCCGTTTTTTAAGAAAGACATATTTATAATTTTCGTGGGCATGTCGCGTAATCATTTCATTCACATGGATTTCAATATTTAATATTGCTTCATGCAACAGTGTTTTTCCTTGTTCATTCATCTCATTAACTTTGGCTCGAAGCGCCTTATCTTGTAGTAAGAATGCGACGGTATCTGCCTCCGTATCGATCACTGCCAGGCGTAACATGTCGTGTAACATCCTTTCATCATTACGCTTTTGGGCATGAGAGATAGCTATTTTTTGTAATGCGAATTTTTTTTCATCCAGTAATAATTGCCATAAACTCATAAAGTCTTTAATCAGATCAATTTCTAATAGATAGCGAAATTCTTTTTGTAAATTTTTATTAATTATTTGCATTAATAGCTGGGCTAAAATTTCTACGCCAACATCGCTAAAAATAGCGTCCTGGGTCATCGCCATGCTATTAGCGATGAATGGTTTTCGATAACTAATTAATCCATCGGTGTTAAAGATATCCAAGTGTAAATGAGGGACATCCAAAATTCGCATATCCTCGCCATACTCTGTCATGCCATTGCGATGGGTACGAGGGGCGTGAAATGAATA
>CAZTYT010000257.1:0-1369 GCA_964618245.1 uncultured Legionella sp.
ACTTCAACTTTACTGCCTAATCTGGCATATACAGAACCCAATTCCAGACCTATTATAGAAAATATATATGCCATAGGCGACGTGGTACAAGGTGTAATGTTGGCTCACAAAGCGGAAGAAGAAGGGGTATTTGTAGCGGAATCCATTGCCGGACAAAAACCACACATCGATTATAACCTCATACCTGGAGTCGTGTACACCTGGCCGGAAATGTCATCAGTGGGCAAAACAGAAGAACAATTAAAGACAGAAGGCATACCATACAAAGTAGGAAAATTTCCATTCAAAGCACTGGGCAGAGCAAGAGCAAGTATGGACACTGAAGGTTTGGTAAAAGTGATAGCCCATAAAGACACCGATGAATTACTTGGAGTACACATGGTAGGACCAAGAGTTGCTGATGTCATTATGGAGGCAGTGGCATTGATGGAATTCAGAGCAAGTGCAGAAGACATGGCAAGGATATGTCATCCTCATCCTACCTATACCGAAGCGGTGAAAGAAGCGGCACTGGCAGCCACAGACAACAGAGCATTACATGTTTAATTATAATAAAAAGTAATAAAAATGAAATTTGGTGTAGTAGTATTTCCGGGATCCAATTGTGATGACGATATGATGCACGTAGTTGGTGACGTCATGGGTCAGGACATCGTAAAGATATGGCACAAAGAAACATCGATAGACCAATACGGAAGTCTGGATGGAATATTTTTGCCGGGAGGTTTTTCTTATGGAGATTATCTGAGATCAGGAGCTATAGCCAAGTTTTCTCCCATCATGCAAGAAGTAGTGAAGTATGCCAATGCCGGTGGTTTTGTATTTGGCATTTGCAACGGCTTTCAGATCTTGTGTGAATCGGGCTTACTGCCGGGTGTCTTATTGAGAAACAGAGACCAGAAATTCATCTGCAAAAACGTACACCTAAAAACCGTAAACTACCACACAAGCATAACAGAAAACATCAGTGAAGGACAAATCTTAAAAATGCCCATCGCCCACGCAGACGGCAGATACCACATTGCTGCTGACGAATTAAAAGACCTTTGGCAAAACGAACAAGTCATCTTTCAATACTGCGATGAAAACGGAAACCTTACCGAAGCATCCAATGTAAATGGATCATTGGACAGCATTGCAGGAGTGAGCAATAAAGGGAAAAATGTATTTGGCATGATGCCACATCCTGAGCGAGCTGCGGAGGATATTTTGGGCAATGATGATGGAAGGGTTTTGTTTGAGAGTTTGGTGAAGGGGGTGATGGTGTAAGATTAAAATTTTCTATTTATTGCCCTTTATGTCATAAAAACATGCATCTTCAGGAAACTTGATGTTAGGTATCCAAAACGGTTTTCCATTCCAACCTTTT
>CAZTYT010000257.1:1379-3397 GCA_964618245.1 uncultured Legionella sp.
GTTGGTGGTATAATTTTTATAAATATCACTTTATAGTACAACTGATAGCAAAGTAATTTCTTATGTACAATTCTATCCGTATTTTATATTCATATGTAACTAAATTTCATACTTTAAATTAATTGTTTCAGATATTTTAAGTCTAAAGTTGAAATATACTCATCAGGAGTGAGTTCAAAATCGGTTTTACACAAGCCTATTATCAAAAAATCACTTTTACCATCTATTATTGATCTAATGTAACTTGACTTCTTGACTTCATCGTTATGAATTGACCTCCAAGCATGTTTTATTGAAGCTACAATTTTAAAACTATTTGAAACTCTTTCAAGAAAGTTTTCAATACTTATTAAAATGGTTAAAAACTCATTTAGAGATATTTTTGTCATAAGTCCAAACAAATTGATGTAGATGTAATTTAAATCACAATCTACTATCATTTCTTGATGCCAAGTATATCTGTAGGAAAATGTAGTTCCATCTTCAAAATAGTAATTCTTTTTGTCTGCTTCAATAAGTTCTTTGACATACCGAATATGTTCTTTATGCGAAAGTAATAATGATGAAACACCGTACATGTATGTTATATCAAAACCAAGTAAATCGGCATAAATATTTTTATAATAGTCAGTTCCTTCGGTACACAAAAAGAATTCTCTATTTCGAGAAATTCTAACACTATATTGAGATATGTATTTCATTTACGACAATATTTCAATTTAAATTCCTCACAATTTTAGGATTGAAGATCTTTTCCATAAAATTATCAGTAATATTTGTGTTTGTTTCTTTATAAACTTTTCTAAATTATGGAATACAAAATTACTGATTATATTATTCATACATAGAGAATAAAATTTTTAATCAAAGGAATTTACAATTATTACATATTGATTCTTTAGAATCTTATAGTATAAATGTATCTGAAGGTATATTAATTAAGTACAATCTTTTACAAGAAAGTGATTTATCAATAGACACCTTCAGTTTCTATACCTCAGTATCAGCAGTATTTTCTTCAAAGATAGAAGGAGAAGAAATAGAGTTGGATAATTAGATCAAACACAAAAGACTTGGTATGGAATATTAATTTAGATAGTCTCAAAATTTCACTACCCATATTATTTCAATTTTTTGATTCCATTATTTTCAAGCAATGATTTCATTTGTGTGATAGCAACCTTATTTAATTGAATAAGTCTTTCATTTTGCAAAAGTTCTTGGTGTATAAGCAAAGCATTAATACTTTCCATATTGCTTAAAACAACTAACTGTTCAAGAGTTGCATAGTCTCTTATATTTCCTTTAAGATTGGGATTATTTTCTCTCCATTCTTTTGCAGTAATTCCAAAGAGAGCAACATTCAATAAGTCTGCTTCATTAGCATAAACGAAACTTGCCTGTTGCTTTGTAATTTCTTTAGGTATTAGATTTGCTTTGATTGCATCAGTATGTATTTGGTAATTTACTTTTGCTAAGGTTCGTTGTAAACTCAAATCTAATTTTAATCTGTCATTTTCATCTTCTTTGAGTCGTTGATATTCTTTTACTAAAAGCAATTGAAACTTTGGACTTATCCACATTCCAAAATGAAAGGCAAGATCTTTATGGGCATAAGTTCCCCCATACCTTCCAGCTTTGGCAGTAATTCCAATGGCATTAGTTGCTTCAATCCAATTTTTTACAGATAATACAAAGTTATTACTTCCTGCCATATTTTTAATTGTACCGAATTCGGTATAATTAAAATCAGGATTATAGAGTGTTTCCCATTCACCAATGTATTCAATAGTACTTTTTAAGGGAAGCCATTGTCATAAAATGGCTTCCTGCATCTGACTTTTAGCCATGTCTGTAAGTGAAATATAATCATCTTGCTTTTGCGAAATGATATTAATTTCTTTACCACCAATTTCTATTTTCTTGCTCTTTGTCATTAATTCAATATCAGGTGTATTTTTTGTCTAGGTAATCTATATATTCTTCTCTTATTTCTTTCCAGTCTTTCTTCTCGGAAA
>CAZTYT010000258.1:0-3395 GCA_964618245.1 uncultured Legionella sp.
GCGTTTTTGCACCTAATATCAGCACGCTGATTTTGGGGCGGGCCTTACAAGGCTTTGCTTTGTGTGGCGCGAATTTGGTGGCTTTTTCAACTTCACGTGATTTTGAAGATGAAGTGGAGCGTGCCAAAGTGTTATCTTATGTTTCTATGATCGTTTCAATATCGCCGATTCTTGCCCCAGTACTTGGTTCAGTAATTTTCATCTATTGTGGGTGGCAAGCAAACTTCCTTTTAATGGCAGCCATTGGTATGGCGCTCTTTTTGCAATCACGCAAAGGATTACGCGAATCCCCATTTTGGACCCCACCCCAACAACCTTTTGTAATAAAAAAAGTCCTTAAATCTTATCAAGATATCTTAGGTTCTGCTTCGTTATGGAGTGGTTCTTTCATTATGATGTTTAGCTTTGCTGCAGTGATGCTTTCAGTGATTAACTCTTCTTATTTAATTATTGATCAATTTGGTTTTTCGCCGCTGGTTTATGGAATTATATTTATTTTCAATGGCTTAAATATTATTTTTGGTAATTATTTAGGTATTTGGTTACGCAAATTTTTCAGTATGTCAGCCACAATTTATCTGGGTAGCTGGTTTATTATTGTGGGTGGTTTTGCCATGTTGATGACAGCAACACTCTATGAGTTTAATTTATATGCTCTTTCTTTTGCGTTAATTTGCAATTTAGGTATTAGTCTAGTGGCACCAGCTACGATGTCTACCATGCTCTCAGGCTTTAAAGAAAACACTGGCATTGCCTTAGCGTTTATTCATACGCTCCGTATGTTTGGCTCCTCTCTTTTAACCATATTAAGCGCTTATTGGCTCATGCAGACGCTGAACGCGTTGCCTTTAGGTTTAATTGCCTGTGGTCTGGGGGCGCTTTATAGTTCCTGGCATTTTAATCGCCAAACCAGTGAGCCTGATAGCTCTGAATTGGATGGTGCAGAGGCGGCTTAGCAATTATGCCTCTTCCTAAGCAGAGTAGGTCGATTCCTCAAGGCCCGGCCTACGCTTATTATTCCTCTCTATTGAAATTTTGGTTCTGAAATTATGCCTAGGTCTCCTTCTGTATGTCCCAAGATTTCTTGTTTAAATTTGTCTAAAACTTTTGATTCCTCAGCTTGATTGAGAGTAAAGAAAGTATTTGCAAATTTTTTTCGATGCTCTGATTTAGCCAAGCCTTGACCAGCTAAGGCACCTAGAACCATACCAACACTAACAAATAAACCAACTACCGCTTTGATTAACACTTCTGCAATGCGATATAGCCAGCCATGCTCCATAATCTTATCTGCAATTTCAATATTTTCTTTACAAAAATTACGAAAATCAGAAATAGCTGCTTGTAAGTCTTTTTCCGTTGATTTCGAGGTCAATGCTTTGAAAAATTCTTCTTGTTTATGTAATAAAGTACTATGCAATCTTTCTCCCTCAGTTTGAGAGTGAATATCGTTTTGTGTGAGGTTCTCTAGTTGGCTCTTCAGCTTTGTTAAGCTGTCTAGAAATTCTTTTTGAATGGCCTGTTTCTTGTTCTCGAAATCATCCTTGTTTTTTTGGACGGTTTTGGAATTTTGAGCTGGTGCTGCATTTAAAGTTGGCACAACATCTATCATATCAACACTTACGTGAGAAGGATAAAGTTGAGTCAATTGCCCATAACCTAATACTTGGTTATCTTGTGGGTGTATTGCATAAGCAATACCTTGTTTTGGATTGTATTGAATTCTGGTTGCGGGTGACTCTGAGCCAAATTGGCCCATAGCAAATAGCGCTAATACCACATCAGAGCTTGCAAAAGACACTCCATCATCTGTAGCTCTGCCATTACCCAGATCCAGTTGGTTAATCCAAAGATCATTGCCGGGGAAAGAAAAGTGATCCCATGCTACGACTTTTATTAACCTGCAATGTGTATAATCAGTTCCATCTTTGGGAAACTCTAGCTGAGATGCTACTATGCCTGGCGCGCCATTGGGCAAGCCTTTTAATGGTCTGGCTATTAGCCTGATTTGAGTATTAGGTAACTTATCAGTAGTGAATTCATCCTTTACAAGTTTTTCATAAGGATCATAGTTCACCGTGTGAATCATATCCAATTGAGCGCCATGCGTTTCAAAAATCCGTTTTAAAACACGTGGAAGAGCTTCTCTAACTTGAGTTCCATAATGACCTGCAAATTGCCCACATCCTAATCCGGGAATGTTAATGACAAGCGGGGTACCATCTTTTTTTGCTTGTGCATTTTGTATTAATAAACCTGGCAACAGGCGACGTTCATATAATTTGTAAAAAGCTTCCTCATCCAATTGACCATTAACGAGTACATCACTCATATCGGAAGTCTGGTGACCGTGACCATTTCTTAATAATGCACTGGCTATAAAAAGAAAATGTGTGTCAAGAGGCTCTTTGTGGTCTTGATATCCAAAGTGAGCTCCATTATTAAACGCATGGGTCCCTGTGGTACTAAATACCATATCACCCAGAATGGCGGTTTCTTGCAAATTCCAGTCAGATCCATCCAGAAACGGTTCACTTTCAGCAAATATTTTAGGTTTTCGAGTGTCCATTAAAAATGCAATTAATTGCTTTGCATCAATGGCATTAAAATCAGTAACCTTAGCCGCAGACAAAACGTTAGCTAAGCGATTGCCCGGTTGCACAGTCCCGGCTGCTAAGGATTTTAAATAGGTTTGCGCTTTTAATAATGTTTCTTCCGAACATAAATAACGACCTGTTGGTTGGGGCATATTGTGTCTTTTAAGGGATTTAAATTGGCCAAATTATATTCTATTTAGCGATATATGTGCAACTAATGTTATCTAATTGATTTTAATTTTTACACAAGATAAGATTTAGCAAGCGTAGGTCGGACCTAGGCCCGACAATACTCCCATCCAAAAGTTGAGTTGAGTTTGGCGTTTCCTCTAGTAATCGCAGTGGAAAAAAACCAAGAACCGCCGTCAGTAATCATATTTATCTGTTACATGAAGGCTGGATTGGAGCGATCAAATTATAGAGATGATTTAGCTACTGTATCATGCTAAAAAATATAGAAAAGTGATGATTTAATGGAAATTAAAATAGATTATTTAAAAGAGCACCCAGAAGCAATTCCAAAGCTTGCAAAAATTTGGCATGAAGTTTTAGGGAGCATTTGGATTTCTGATGTTTCCATTGAGCAGGTTGAGCAAGGATTTTATGATGAGTTAAATGATAGTTCTTTACCGCTTACCTTAGTCGCGTTAAAAGGCGATCAAGTCATTGGTGCTGTGTCTTTGCATGAAAATGATGAAATAAAGCCAGATTTAACACCGTGGCTAGAATCACTCGTAGTGGAGAACGCTTATCAAAATCAAGGCGTGGGTAAACTATTACTAGGAAAAATAAAGAAAA
>CAZTYT010000259.1:0-3387 GCA_964618245.1 uncultured Legionella sp.
ATATGACTATATTAAAAGGGTTATAGGAGTCCCTGGTGATAAGATTAGTTATCACAATAAAGTTTTAACTATCAATGGAAAAGTAGCAAAACAAACTTTTATTGAATATACGATTGATGAAAGCTCTGGTAAACCAGTATCCAGGTATAAAGAAAATCTAAATGGCGTCATTCATGATATTTTTGTGAGAACTGATGTCCCTGCAGTTGATTTTGATCTTGTAGTTCCGGCTGATAGCTATTTTATGATGGGTGATAACCGTGATGATAGTGCTGATAGTCGTTTCTGGGGGTTTGTCCCTGATTCTTATTTCAGAGGCAAGGCTTTTTTAGTCTGGATGAGCTGGGATAGTAAAATGGGTACTGTACGTTGGTCTAAATTGGGTAAAATAATTCATTAAAACAGAGGTTGTAGTTGCTGTGAAAATTGATTTAGAAAGATTATGTCGACGTTTAGGTTATCAGTTTAACAAAACTGCCTATTTAATACAGGCTTTAACGCATTGCAGTGTTGGAAGCGAAAATTATGAACGGTTTGAATTTCTTGGTGATTCCATTTTAAGTTTTGTCATTGCCAATGAATTATACCATCGTTTTCCTATGCAAAGTGAAGGGCAATTAAGCCGTTTACGCTCCTTTCTTGTTAAAGGCGATATGCTTGTGGAAATTGCTAAAGAAATTGGTTTAGGTGATTTCTTATTTTTGGGGCAAGGTGAGTTAAAAAGCGGAGGTTTTCGCCGCGCATCAATTCTTGCAGATGCTCTGGAAGCAATTTTTGCAGCTGTTTTTTTTGATGGGGGCATTGATGCCTCAAAAACTGTTATCTTAAGTTTATACCGTTCCAGGCTTGATGATCCCAACCTCAACGATTGTTTAAAAGACGCTAAAACTCAATTACAAGAGTATTTGCAAGCAGCAAAAAAAGCGCTTCCCGAATATACATTAACTAATGTGGAAGGCGAGGAGCATGATCAAACGTTTTATATTCAATGCATGTCAGAAAAAGAAATTACCCATGGTGAGGGGCCAAGCCGTCGAAAAGCTGAGCAAATAGCCGCCAAACTTATGTTAGAAAAATTACGCGCTAAAGCATAGGTCAATCAAGGAATTATTGGATACCTTCATTTCGTAGGTCGGGTCTTGCCCATAGCCGTAGGCTAAGCTGGAAAAGCAATATAATCGCTTCCCACCTCTAACGAATCCCTGGGGGCAAAGCCATGGGGATTCGGAAAGGGAAAAAAGACAGAGGTTCTTGGTTTTTTCCTTAGACTGCCAGCCAGGGAGCCAAGGCTTGGCGTATCTTGCTTAGCCTAATGATAATTTAACATCTTTCTAAATTATCACTAATTTCTAACCATTCTTCTTCCGCTTGGTTTAATAAAGAATGAGCCTTTTCTCTCTTTTGCAAGAGTGTATTAAGTTTAGCTTGTTGGCTACTGTCTTCATAAAGGCTTGTTTCTGCAAGCTGCTCATCCAACTTTGCAATTTCATTATGTTGCTGCTCAAGTATTTGTTCCAATTTTTTTAATCGATTTTGCAGCACTTTTTTTTCTTTGTAATCTGTTGAGCTACCAGATAGAGTGGTTTTTTCTTCTTTAATAGAATCTTTAGTTTGTAACCAGGAGTAATAATCATCCAAATCACCGTCAAACGCTTGAACCTTTTTCTGGTACACTAAATAGAAATTATCGACTGTGGTTTTTAACATATGCCGATCATGCGAGATTAAAATCAATGCGCCTTCATAATTTTGCAATGCTAGCTCAATTGCAGAGCGCATACCTAAATCTAAATGGTTGGTTGGTTCGTCAAGCAATAATAAATTAGGTTTAAGCCAAACTAATTTTGCTAACGCCAAACGTGCTTTTTCGCCTCCAGAAAAATGATGAATAGGCTGGACAGCCATGTCACCGATAAAATTAAATCCGCCTAAAAAATCTCTTATAGTTTGTTCACGAGTTTCCGGAGATAATTCCTGGATAGTTTCCACTGGACTTAATTTCACATCTAATTGTTCTAACTGATGCTGAGCATAATATCCAATTTGCAAATGGGCAGAGCGATGAATTTCTCCGTTTAAAGTAGTTAATGCTCCTGTTAAGGTTTTGATCAGCGTAGATTTTCCTTCGCCATTAGGACCTAACAAGGCAATTCTGTCGCCTGGATTTAAAGATAAATTAATTTTTTTTAAAATGGGCTCTTTACCTTCATAACCTGCATCAACTTGATTACATTGAATTAACGGATTGCCTGCACGAGGACAAGGAAAAAACTCAAAAGAGAAGGGGGAATCAACCTGCGCTGCAGCAATAATCTCAATTTTTTCTATTGCCTTAAGCCGGCCTTGAGCTTGTTTGGCTTTGCTTGCCTTAGCTTTAAAACGATTAACAAAAGCCATCATATGATTAATTTTTGTTTGTTGTTTTTCATACATGGTTTGCTGGAGAGCTAATTGTTGCGCATGAGTCGTTTCAAAACAGCTATAGTTGCCACTATATAAAGTCAAATTTTGATTTTCAATATGTAAAATATGAGTCACAAAGGCATCAAGAAACTCTCTATCGTGAGAGATTAAAATGATAGTACAAGGACTTTGTTTTAAAAAACGCTCTAGCCAAAAAATAGCTTCCATATCCAAATGGTTTGTTGGCTCATCAAGTAGCAATAAATCAGCAGGCTTCATAAGGCAACGAGCCAGGCTTAGCCGCATACGCCAGCCTCCTGAAAAACTATTAACAGTAGCATTTTGTTGTACTGATGAAAATCCCAGGCCATTCATAATTGAGGCAGCCTGTGCTGATTTACTATAACCACCTGAATGAGCCAGTTCCTCATGGCATTGAACTACTTCTGCATGATCGTCAGCTTGTTCTGCTTCATTTAAACGTCGTAACAACTTAATATAATCAGCATCACCGCCTAATACAAAGTCGATAGCTTTTTCATCGCTATCTGGTAATTGTTGTGATAAATGACTAATTCTCAAGTGGGGATTGATTAAGTATTCCCCTGTATCTGCAACTATTTTCCCTAGTAAAAAATCAAACAGGGTTGATTTGCCGCAACCATTGTGACCAATCAACCCTATTTTTTGTTTTTCATAAAGAGTTACACTGGCATGATTTAGGAGAGTTTTATTACCGCGTGATAAGCTGATCTGACGAAGCGTAAGCATTTTAAAACGTTAATGATGAATTTAGAAAGATAAATTTTATCATAGATAATTGTACATGTAGAGCAAGGTTACAAAGGAAGTCTTAATTACTCGAAGCGCTCAATTTGCATTTATTTACATAATAGAAAACATAAAGTACAATTTACGGTCATTTTGCTAATATTTAGAAATATTTATGCCTGCTACCATACTGACCCGCGCCAGCCTAATAAC
>CAZTYT010000260.1:0-3387 GCA_964618245.1 uncultured Legionella sp.
AATATTTATGTTTTTATCCAGAATGGTGGCAGGTGCTTGCTCCATTATTAATTGATTTAGGCGATGGGTGTCGATATGAGTTAAGCGTGCCAGGTCATCCACGAGTAATTGCTTGTAAGAGCCTTCGCTCATTTTCTGCAATAAAGGCTTGGCCTGGTTAATTAATTGGGTTTTCCCCGCTGCGTTGCTGAGATTGATGTCTTGCGCCAAGGTGTCCAGAAAAAAACGATGTAAAGGTATGGCTTGTTGTATGCGACTTAAGAAAATCTCTTTGCCTTCAGCGCGAACCAAACTATCTGGATCATGCCCATCAGGTAAAAACATAAAACGTGCGTCTAATCCCTGATTTAAATAGGGCAGGCTGCTTTCTAAACCACGCCAGGCTGCCTGTTTTCCTGCCTGGTCGCCATCAAAACAAAAAATAACTGCTTTGGTGTGTTTGGCAAGTAGTTGGATGTGGTAGGTGCTGGTTGCTGTGCCTAAGGTTGCTACGGCATTCATAATACCGTGTTGGGCTAAAGCGATCACATCCATATAACCTTCCACAATGAGGATAGAATCAATAGTCTGCTTTTGATTTAAAACTTGATGCAATCCATAGAGTTCACGGCTTTTTTGAAAAATTACTGTTTCAGGTGAGTTTAGGTATTTCGGTTTTTGCGTTTCATCCAGAACCCGACCCCCAAAACCGATAATTCGGCCATGGCGATCATGGATAGGAAACATCACGCGGTTACGATAGCGATCATATATTTTACCATCGTCATTTTTAATCAACATGCCAGTGGTAATCAATTCTTTCTGATTTCGAGGAAAAGCTTTATCCAGGTTATGCCAACCTTCATTGGCAAAGCCTAGTTGATAAAGTTTTGCTATTTCTCCGCTTAAGCCTCGGCCACGTAAATAATTAATTGCGGGCGCACCCTCGTGCTTTAATTTTTTTTGATAATACAGGCTGACAGCTGATAGGAGTTTATAGAGATCTTGCGAGTGATTATGCTTTTCATTTTGTCCATCTCGAGGCACTGTTAATCCCAAACGGGTTGCGAGTGTCTCTACTGCTTCGACAAAGCCTTGGTTTAAGTAATTCATCACAAAACTGATGGCATTCCCTGAAGCACCACAGCCAAAGCAATGATAAAATTGTTTTTTGGCAACTACATTAAAAGAGGGGGACTTTTCATTATGGAAAGGGCAACAAGCAAGGTGGCTACTTCCTCTTTTTTTCAGAGGAATGTAGCTATCAATTAATTCAACCAGATCAG
Source organism: uncultured Legionella sp. (assembly GCA_964618245.1). Classification (GTDB taxonomy): domain Bacteria; phylum Pseudomonadota; class Gammaproteobacteria; order Legionellales; family Legionellaceae; genus Legionella. The sequence continues at coordinate 1,266 of CAZTYT010000260.1, forward strand.
TGCGTTGTAAAAGATCGTCAATGAATGGCTGTGGAATTAAGCCAGACATATTGCTCAGCTTAATTTAGCCTTAATGAGCGTGCTGACTTGTGCCATATCCGCACGACCCTGCAAGTTTGGTTTCAAATGAGCCATCACTTTACCCATGTCTGCTATTTTAGTAGCGCCAGTGGTTGCCATCGCATCATTAATTAATTGTTCAACTTCTGCAGTTGATAGTGGCTCAGGCAGGTATTTAGCGATTACTGATAACTCAAACTTTTCTTGGGCAACTAAATCATCACGGTTAGCCTTTTCATATTGAGTAATGGATTCTTTGCGCTGTTTGCCCATTTTATCCAGAATAACCAGCATCCGCTCATCATCAACTTCAATGCGCTCGTCAACTTCAACTTGTTTTACTGCTGCAGTGATTAAACGAAGTGTGTTTAATAGATCTTTGTCTTTAGCGCGCATTGCGTCTTTAATGTCATTGTTGAGACGTTCTTTTATAGTCATGATCTAAATCCATTCAAGTTTAAGAAGTGATATATCGCCAAAACCAAAAGGCCACATGAGTGACCTTGGAATAATACAGGATGAGAATTATCCTATTTACGTCGGTGTTTCATACCTTGTCTTAGAGAAGAGTCACGAGAAATCTTCTTTAAATGACGCTTAACTGCAGCAGCTTGCTTGCGCTTACGCTCAGCAGTTGGCTTCTCATAAAATTCACGACGACGAAGCTCAGTTAAGATACCGGCTTTTTTCACAAGAGCGTTTAAAACGGCGTAGTGCGTATTCTGGGTTTTCGCCTTCTTTGACGCGAACTGTAGGCATTAAAATTATCCTCTGGTAAATTTCATCTCAATAGGTGGGCAATTCTAGTTCGAGTTGAACCACTCGTCAAGCGTATAAGTAGAATTATTTTAATTTTAGCATATTTATAAGACGAAACAGAGAAGAAGCGGGCTCAGTCCAGTTTCTATGATATAATCGGTTATTTATTGTTTAGGTTAAACATGCTGGTATTAGGTATTGAATCCTCCTGTGATGAAACAGGGGTTGCTGTTTATGATTCGGAAGCAGGATTATTAGCTCATGTTTTACACTCCCAAATTGATACGCATCGTGTGCATGGGGGAGTGGTTCCAGAACTGGCTTCTCGCGATCATGTCAATTATTTGGTTCCATTAGTTGATCAGGTGTTAAAACAGGCGGGGCTTGCTCGACATGCGCTGGATGGCGTAGCTTATACGGCTGGCCCCGGGTTGATTGGAGCATTATTGGTTGGGGCGTGTTTTGCTAAAAGCTTTGCCTATGCTTTGAATATTCCCGCATTAGCTGTTCACCATCTGGAAGCCCATTTATTGGCTGCCAAGATGGAAACGCCTTCTTTAGAATTCCCTTTTATTGCGCTTTTAGTATCTGGTGGTCATTGTCAGTTGGTTGAAGTTAAAAATTTAGGCGAATATCAATTATTGGGCGATACGTTGGATGATGCGGTAGGTGAAGCTTTTGACAAGACCGCTAAACTAATGGGTATTCCTTATCCCGGTGGGCCGATTTTGGCTGCTTTGGCTGATCAATGTGAGTCGACTCCTTATCGTTTTCCACGTCCGATGACGGATAGGCCAGGGTTGGACTTTAGTTTCAGTGGATTGAAGACCTTTTCTTTAAATACCTGGAATCAAAGCGCTAAAGATGAGCGTGCCTGTGCAGAAATTGCTAAAGCATTTCAGCAGGCAGTCGTGGAAACATTGATTATAAAATGCAAAAGAGCAATGCAAGAGTCGTCGGGTAAGCGATTAGTCGTAGCAGGTGGGGTAGGGGCAAATAAAGCATTGCGTCTGGCTTTGGGAGAGTGGATAAAAAGCATTGGCGGAGAAATTTACTTCCCTGCATTGGAGTATTGCACAGATAATGGTGCTATGGTGGCTTATGCAGGTTGTTTACGCATGTTGCGTGGGGAACGTGATGACTTCTCTGGGGTGCAAGTTAAAGCACGTTGGCCTTTAACTGAAGTACAAGATTAAATTTTGAGAGGATCTCCCAGGGACCCCACAGTCGATGCTGCGGGGATTCGAAGGATTGGAGATGAAGAGAGGGTTAATTTTCCTTCGGTTTTGCTATTTTTGTTTTA
>CAZTYT010000261.1:0-3353 GCA_964618245.1 uncultured Legionella sp.
ATTGGCTAAATCATGGAGTTGCTTGCAATGCACAGACAAGTTAAAAAGTTGCTCTAAATTATACTCCATATAGCGATATATCTTATCAAGATATCGATTTAACATGGTCCATATATCAGAACGCCAAATCAGATTAGCTACAATAAAGCTTGCAATAATACCAATGACTATCCCTCCTAATCGCTGTAAAGGTGGCGCTAGATCAATAGGAGGCCCCCCTTCTTGGGCCAGGGTAATAATCAATGCAATATTAGCTTGTAACCCAATATAAGCGTATTTGGGCATCTTAAACATAAAATAAGAAAAAACCCAAATTGCTGTAAAAAATAAAAGGATAAAATCGTAAAGATTCATTTCTACAGTTGCTAACGCAACCAGGGCTAATCCACCGCCTATAAAGCAACCCAATAAACGATGGATACTAATATTCTTCATTTCAAATAAATTTTTGCGGATAGAAATAATCAAACTACTAATAATGCCATTAATACCGCCAGGCCAATTACTCGTTAACCAAAAGCCCAAGGCCAAAATCACTGATAAGCCCGCCTTAACGCTGCGCTTAATCAAATCAGGATCTGTGCGTAAACGATCTTGTGTTTTTAATACTTGAAAAGATGGTTTAGTCTTAAGCGGAACCCCAGCCAAGAGTGACTGAATTAAAACTAAATTTTTGCAAACTTGCTGCAAAAAATGAAAAAAGGAATAAACAAAGTCACTTTTTATTTCGCTATCTTGGTGATGAAAGCGGGTCTCCACAGCCTTAATTATGGCCTCACTCTGTAATACAACGGGCTGGGCATCTTGAATTGCAAAAGCCTGCTTTAACTGCAGCAAGTCCTGTTGGATTGCAATAAATACCTCCTCTGAAGCAAGTGTATTAAGTAAAGCAAAATCATGCTTATTAGGTGAAAGCAAAGTTAGATACTGCATCTGCCGAGTCAAATCATAAAATGAATCCAGAAAAGCACGTATTTGGTCTGTACGCTCCTGAGATACCCCAAGCTCATGATTCATAGCACCGATAAGTTCCATTGCCTTACGAATTTGCCTTTTTACTTGCAAATTACTTTCTTTTACTGAAGAAAAATGAGGGTTTTCTTGCAATAAACAAGATGAAAAGCGTTCAAACTCCACAGCAATCGCTGTGAATATCGCTTGAATTTGTGTGTTTATATTATCTTTTAAATGATTAGGAAAAACTAAATACGCACTAAGCGCAGACACTAAAACCCCGATTCCTATTTCAACTGGACGCCAAATAGCGACAAGAAAAGCATTTTGAGGATTAAATGCCAACTGGGCAATAATAATAAAAGCACATAGGGCTCCCAAAAGATATGCATAGCCATTTGTGCTCAAGCTATAATAGTAAGTACCCACAGCAACGATTAAAAAGCAAGAAAGGAAATAAAGTAAAAAACTGTTGGCAACAAGACCCGCTGCATAAAAACCAACAAAGGCTCCCGCAATAGTCCCAATAATGCGTAAGATTGCTTTATCAACAATACTGCCGGTGTATAAATTGGAAACAACTACTACACTCATTCCCGACCAATAGGGTGTTTCCAGATGAAATGCAAAAGAAACAAGTACAGCAACTAAAGCAGCAATAGCGGTTCTTAATGCAGCCCTGTTTTCTACTGTTTTAGGCCAAAACACGCGGGTCACCGGTAAGTAATAGTCGTAGCGCTAGCGCCAATGCGCATTGGGTAATCATCAGTCAAATCATCGATATAAATACGCACAGGAAAGCGTTGCGCAATACGAATCCAATCCTCTGTAGGTTCCATATAAAGCAACGTAGATGGGGCAACATTTCCATCCTGCACACGGTTGATTCCCCAGCCAATACTACCAACATGACCATGAAATACTTTTCCAGGATACATATCTATCATAATTTTTGCTTTGTCCCCTGGCTTTATCAAGCGAATTGCAGTTTCACGATATCGCGTAACTACCCACCATCGCTTAGTTTCAATAAAAGCAAATAGCCCTTGACCTACTTTAATGTATTGCCCTAAACGTAAATTAAAATTAGTAATATACCCATCATCCGGTGCTACCAGTGTAGTATGTGCATTTAAATAATTCGCTTCATCTAATTCTGCTTGTGCCGCTAAAATTTGATTGTCATCCAGATTGGCTTGGGCAATTTTTAATTGTTGTTCGGCATCAACAATAGCAGCCTCTTGTTCTTTCATTTTATCCATTAAATTAATCAATGTAATTTTAGCAATATCCTGTTTTGCAGAAAGTGCCAGGTATCGTTTGTAATGATCCTGACTTAAGGAGAGCTGAACCCGTTTTTCTTTTAGGATTTGTTCTGCCTTCACAATATCAAGCTTTTGATTATCATAGTTCAATTGAGCGATCTTTAACTTGGCTTTGGCGCGATTAGCTGCATAAAGATAAGGCAAAGGATCAATTTCAATGAGTTTTTGTCCTTTAGTGACTTTTTGGTTTTCTTTTACATAAACCTGGGTAATTGGGCCTGAAACTATTGCCGCCATATTCACAATATTGGCAGAAACATAAGCATCATCTGAGCGAGTGTAGTGGTAAGCAAAAAAGCGATAAGCTGCAAAGCCTGCCAATAACAATGCCAGGACTGCAACCTGAGGCCAATACTTAAAAGACCCAATCTTCTGTAATTGCACTCAAAAACCTTTTTTATTCAGGATAGTTATAACAATACAACTACATTTCCAATAGCTCAAGTGTCACTATTTCAAATCAACAGTTATATTGCGATTTATTGCTTTTAATAACGAAGCGCTATCAGAATATGGCAAATCTTGCTGCAAACTCCAAAATGATACCCCACCTAATTGTACCTTTCGATTATCTTTGGATTTTAGCGGGTTTACTCCTTTGACATACGCTAACTTATCCTTAACAGATTGCGGTGATTCACAGCTCATGAAACGACTAATCGAAGTATTTTCTAAAGGAATAATGCCATAAGAAGCAACTGCCTGATATTCACCATCATGGCCAATATCCTGATAAGAAAAAAGCTTATTTTCATAAGTATTATAGGCATCACGATAACTTACTTGGCTATTAATATTAGGATCGACCACTGGCACTGATAATCCAGGAAGCAAGCTATTATCTAACGTTGCATTTTGGATATAGTAGGAATGACAATAAAAAGGAACTCCTAAAATAATTTTTTGACTTTCAAGACCTTGATCATAATAGTGCTGTACAGCCTGATGACCTGAAGTAGTTGGATAGGGATAGTTTTCATTTTCTTGGCGCATTGAGGGGTACAAAGCAGCACCATGCTCTGCTTGAGGTCCAAAGGTGCCATAATTATCATAAGCCATAATTGTGGTCCAGTT
>CAZTYT010000262.1:0-3352 GCA_964618245.1 uncultured Legionella sp.
AGGTGCTAGTGGGGGCAACCCCGTGGAGGTTCGAGTCCTCTTCTCGGTACCATTTTTAATAATCCTGTAAATTTCCAAAAAATCATTTTAATTCAAAAATTATCAATACAGTTTATTTATAAACCTAAAATTTATAGCCATCCGAAATAAATTTAAAAGTTACTGCGAAAATTAAAAATCTGATGTTAGACTGAGTGACGAGTGGGCTGCAGTGTGTTCCATGGTTTAATGTTTCATTCATTTAATTAAAAGATGATATTAAAAATGGAAACAATAAAAACAACGTTCTTACCATTAATAATTACTGTAGCTTTATCTTCTTCCGGTGCTGCGTTTGCTAGTGGTAATGCCATAAGTGGACAACTCATGATTGTTAATAACATGGGGAATGTGGACAGTACCAGTAATTCTCCAGGTGCCGCTCAATCTTCTTTTCAGGTCGCTGTATCGGATACTACCGGCGTATGCCATACGACCAAGCTTAATTATAATGGATATGTAGTTGTTCCATGGTACTCCACTGGCGCCCATGGTAGCTCTCACTGCGTAGGAGCTCCCGTATCAATAAAAATTACCCCGATAGTAGGAACTGTGGGTGGTTATTCTACCGTGGTATATGACTCCCTTGTTGTGGCAGCTCCTGATGCATCACCAACACCCGCCACGCTCAGTGCACCAACTCCAGGTGTTGTTTTTTGTGGTTCTGGGACTTGCACAACAAGCTATGAAAATATGGTAGTCATTATTACTGGAGATGGTAGTCCTGCCTCTGCTGTTTCTGCCAGTGGAAGTGCTTGGCAAAGCCTTGCAGCTGCAGTTCCAACTTTTGATCCAACCAATGGCGCATTAGAAACGACGGGCGTATTTGGTTTACTCGCAGTTATGGATTTGAAAGCTGAAAATTTAATGAGGCAATATGGCTATGCTCCTCATCAGGGAGGATTGGTGTCTGAGCTTAAAACAGCTAAATAAAAAATACTTTCGGCCACCAAGCCATGCACTTTACTCTCAATCACGCTCACTCATTAATTCTTGTCAGAAGGCCTTTCTTGACAAGAACTCAAGCTATTTTTAAGGAGCATCTCAACTTACATCACGATTTAGATAACATGGAAAGGACTGCTATTTTCAGGTTTTTATTCGACAAGGAGACAACGCCAGATGAAATCAACACATTTTGTACGGGAAAAAGCTATTATTTATAGCACGATAGGAGTATTGGTGCTGCTCTTTGTGCTTGGATCAGACTTTGCCAGAGCGCTCCCTACCTCAAAAAAAATGACACCATCCTCCCAACCAAGCAAGAAACAACTCAAGTCATGGCGTTCATCCATTATGCATACTCCTCGTCCCAAAAGTGGGTGTTTTACTGCAACCTATCCCCAAACCCAATGGCGAGAGGTGCCCTGCGTCAAAGCCCCAGTTAGACCTTACCGACCTTCTCACGGTCAACTCCCCTTTACGGTAGGTAATGGTAATGATGTTACTGCTGAGGTTTCCAGTGGCCATATCAGTGAAGCAATTGGCTCCTTTGACAGTGTTACAGGTGTAGTAAATGAATATGGAATAAATCCGAACACTAGTGCATTCACAACAAACATTTTTTCTCTCCAGCTGAATTCAAATTTTTTCCTCAACACCCCGGCCTGTAATGGGGTCACTAACTGTCAGGGTTGGGCACAATTTGTTTATTCCAATACTGCAGGGATGGCTTTTATTCAATACTGGCTTATTGGTTATGGCCCCTCATGCCCAGGAGGGGGTCCTGCAGGCACCGGCTGGATATCTTATAGCAATGATTGTTATGGCAATAGCAATGCGGTAGTGGTGACTGGTAGTCCCCCTCTAAATATTTCACTCCTGAGCCAGATTTCTGTTACCGGACAAGCTGCTTCAGGCGGCAATGACACACTTACCATGAACGTAAACAGCACGGCCTATTCTATAAGCGAATCTGATAGCGTGGTTAATCTTGCCAATTACTGGCAAACTGCTGAATTCAATATCTTCGGGGATGGTAATGGTTCTGAGGCCACGTTTAATTACTCCTCGCCTGGTATTGCGACACTTAAAGTCAGGACAGCGGTTAACAATGGTAGCGCGAGTGCGCCAAGCTGCCTGGCCGCAGGCTATACTGCCGAAACCAATAACCTCTATTTTGGGGCATATACAACAAACGCCGGTAGTCCAGGCTCAATTGTGTTTACAGAAAGCAGCTCAAACACCGGTTTTTCTGCCTGTCAACAAGCCGCCAGTGGTGGGGATACTCATCTCACAACTTTTGCTGGCTTGGAGTATGACTTTCAGGCAACTGGAGATTTTGTGCTAACTGAAGTTGGTTCGGACTTTATTGTGCAAACAAGACAAGCTGCACCGGTAATTGATCCCCGATGGAAAAACACCACAATCAACAAGGCAGTGGGGGTGAAAATGGGACAAACGCGAGTGGCGGTTTATGTGGGGCCCACCAGACTTGTAATCGATGATAAACCCTACACCCTACGCAATGGTCAAAAACCCTTAGAGATAAACGGGGTCAAAATAGCTCGCAAGGATAATGAGTATGTCATCATTAGCCCCAAAGGGGATAACGTGCGTGCGACGCTTTATGACAATGGGATGAACAAATGGATTAACGTTACTGTAAGCCTCAGTGGTTCCACAGCACGAGCACGGGGCCTTCTCGGCAACTTAGAAGGTAATATCCAAGAGCTTGTGACATCGCACGGAACAGTTTTGCAATGGCCTGTCTCTTTCCATGACCTTTATAACCTCTATGGTGAAAGTTGGCGTGTACCGCCAGACCAAATGCTCCTTGAAACTGAGTCCATGGTGAAGCCTGGGATTCCGGAGAAGCCATTTTATGTGGGCGATCTCAAACCGAAGGAAGCAAAACGGGCCATCGCGATTTGCAAAGCGTCGGGGATCACTGCACCTGCATTACTCGAAGCCTGCGCGCTTGACACTGCCGTACTGGGAGACAGCAAGACCATCGCTAAAACCTATGCTCATGCCCTTATCCCACGCGCGGTGATGCCTCGTCCCGTTGTGAAGTCGAAAAGGGATTAAGTTCATGGTAAATCCTGGGGGCTCTCAAATGCCCCTTTTAATAAATGGGCACTGCGGTCGATGCCACCGGAATTCGAAGAGCGACTTGAAATTATGAAAAATGACCAAGATCAATATGGTCTGTTGTATAATGCCTTGTGATTATTTTACCGAAGGATATCCAATTGAAAGTTGCTATTATAGGAGGCTCAATAGCAGGCTGTACTTTAGCTTTATTACTAAAAGATAAATTTAAGGTGACCGTTTTTGAACGCTCAAAAGATTTAAAATCCCGTGGTGCAGG
>CAZTYT010000263.1:0-1776 GCA_964618245.1 uncultured Legionella sp.
CCGGCAATAATTTCACGAAAACGTTCGGCTCTTATATCATTCTCCTGAGCAGCTAAAAAAGTCACCGGATCAGGAAGTCCAAGCTTTTGGAGCTGTATTGTATGGATAAGACGCTCAAACAAACTTTTGACTACTAGCCGCGACCCACAACTGTTATCAAGCGTCTCATTAAGATGACACACCTCATTGTCTTGAAAAGTTATCCCGGAGCTCACACCTTTCAATAAAATATCAGCGAATTTCCTTCTCATGGAAGGATCAGCAATAGCTGCAAATTGCGGTAAAAATATACGCAGAGCCTTACCCTTATGGCTTTGGTGCTCTATTACCCAGCGGTCGTCTTTAGTCATTCCCAGATCGCGTAATATACTAAGCGCTTGACTTGCTGAGTCTAACTCGGCCACCTCCCAGTTATCTAAGCTGTTCAGGTAATGCTCTGCCATCGTATTAGGAAAAAAATGATGCATAATTGATTCTTTCAGATGTTCTTTTGGATTTGCAACTAATTGCTGTAATCCATCAATGCCATCATCGACAACATAATGCTTATCCAGTTCAATTAACGTGGAAGCCAATAAAGGATATTTTTGGGTTTCAACTACAATGTCATCATATTTCTCCTGGGTCAAATCACTCTTAACCCAAAAAATCAGGCATAAACTTTTACAATCTTCATGGGAGAGTTTATCGATGAACGTCAATTCACTTATTTTTTGTGGATTGGCAAACAACATCGGAAGATCTTCCGTTAATCCAAGTTCAATTAAACGATTAACTACGCGATAATGACTAGGCTCTGACAAAATCTTCCTGCATAAATCGAAAGGGTAGGCTTTTTTGTGAAAAAATGGAAACAGCTTGATTTGTTCCCTATCCCACATGAATGAGCTAAATGCTTTGACAAACTCTGCATTAACAAGAAGCTCTTGATTCTCTTTTAATACGTTTTCTTGCTCAAAAACGATGGCCATCTTTAACAGGCATTTATTGATTTTTTCATTATCAGTCCAATCAATTGCGGTAATGATTTTATAAAAATGACTTTTTGGGCTTACGCATGCATTTAATAGCACAGAGGAAAAATTAAACTCCAAATCAATATTATGCTTAATTACAAGAGCCAAAACTGGATTTTTTGCTAAAAACTGCGCTGGCTTATGGGCATTTAAAGGATCTGGATCGGATAAAATCTTTCGACAAAAGTCTAAGGAGTAAGTTTTTTTATGAAAAAATGAAAGCTGTTGTATTTGTTCACTATTCCCTATAAGGGGACTAAATGCCTCGACGAACGCTGTATTAGCAAGAAGTTTTTGATTCTCTTTTAATAGGTTTTCTCGTTCAAAGATAATGGCCATCTTTAACATGCATTTATTGATCTCGTCATTATCGGCCCAATGAATTGCAGTAATGACTTTATAGAAATGACTCTCCGGTGTTAGACATGCATTTAATAAAGCAGCGGAAAAATTAAATTCCAAATCAATGTTATGCTTGAGCATGAGATCCAAAACTGGATTTTCTGCTAAAAATTGCGCTGGTTTAAGCTCATTTAACTGAACTGGAGTTTCAAGACCCACATCACCAGGAGTGCGTAATAACAAACGAATACGCGCAAAATGTTTATGAAGCGAAGGAGGCCTTGCAGCAAATGCCTGTGCCAATAATTTTTCTAATGCTGGATTCCCTATTAAAGAAAATTTTTCTGACAAGGCAGCTAGCTTTACTTTAACCCCCAAGGCAGGATTTTTAATTTTATTTTGTAAATCAAAACTGGAT
>CAZTYT010000263.1:1786-3336 GCA_964618245.1 uncultured Legionella sp.
TCTGTCCTTTGGCGCAAGATTAGTGCCTTTAATCAGCCCAACAACCCAAGTAGAAGGTTCATCGCGCCGATACATCACTATCAATCCACAGGCCTGCTGTTGTTTATTTACGTAAGCAAAATGATTTACTGCATACTGCTCTTGATAGGCATCAATGAATTCTATTTCTTTTTTTAAGGGGTGTTCACCAAGCAAGTGCTGCAAAACTTCCGCGGAGATATTGCCTTTGGCATAGTTCTTTACTGAATGATGATGCCAAATTTCACAAAAAGTGTTAATTTGTTGGCCATCACCCCAGAAATTAACTTTTGCAAAATCGTCAGCCAACACATCTTTATTATTTTTTTGGATCCCTTGAGGATAACCAAAAGCAGAAAAAAGCTGTGCTGCATTTCCTGTGACCCAGTAAGGCATAATTATTCTCAAATTTAAAATGAGCCTATTATAACTTCAACTCAACAGTAATGGTGATAAATTTTTGAAAAAATTGCATTATTAATGTATTTTAATGCTTAAAGCTAGAAGCATGAGAAATATTATGAGATGCAACATGATTGGCGCAGGTCGTTTGGGAAAAAATATTGCTTTGGCCCTATCTTCAATGCGATTTCTCTCCTCTTTAACTATTTGTAATAGCAAGCTGGAAAATGCTCAGAAAGCATGCCAAGCCATTGGTTTCGGACAAGCAGTAGAGCAACTGGAAGATCTACCTGAGGCAGAATTAATTTGGCTCTGCCCTAATGATGATATGATTGCCGGACTAGTAGAAACACTTGCAAATCAAAACCACCTGCAACCCGGTTGTTATGTTGTTCATAGTAGTGGTGTATTAAGCTCCGACATCCTTGCTCCTTTAAAAGAAAAAGGCTGCTTTATTGCCAGTTTTCACCCACTTAAAGCATTTAAAACCAATTATCTTGATGCTACTGCCTTTAATCAGGTGGATTGTGTTTTGGAGGGCGATGAGGAAGTCTGTCACTGGTTAACTAATGCCTTTACCCATTTAGGTGCCTTTGTCACCTCTATTTTGCCCACCAATAAAGCCATGTATCATGCCGCCGCCTGCATTGCATCCAACTACTTGATAACACTTGCCGCTCACAGCGAAGCCTTATTTTTAAATGCTGGCTTATCGCCAACACAAAGCCGACGTATGCTAGTTAATTTAATGCAAGGTAATTTAAATAATTTAAACCATACTAAAACCATTGCTGAAGCATTAACAGGGCCATTGGTTCGTGGCGATAGCCATACTTTGACCCTGCACTTAAAGGCGATAAAAAATTCTGAAATTTTGTCCTTATATCAGGCTGCTGGCATTGCTTCACTCCCACTAACCGACTTGGATGAGAAGCAGCGAAATGAAATAGCCAATTTACTTGCGGCTGTTTCACGGGAAACATTAGAGCCCATATAAATCCATGTATTTCAATCACAGCATAGTCAAGAAAATGTCTGAAAAAATGTATGTTGGGCCTTGGCCCAACATTCGACTGCTCTCATCAGAACTATAGTTTAGGCGACTGTACTTGGGGCAAATCGATAGGAGG
>CAZTYT010000264.1:0-3323 GCA_964618245.1 uncultured Legionella sp.
CACCATTATTAATACGGGCAGAGAAGGCGGCCAAGAAATTTTTCATTTGCACATCCACTTACTCGGTGGCAGTAATTTACCAAGACTCTAAAGAGGAGCATTAACAATGGGTATCGGTGGCATTAGTCCTGGTTCATTAATTTTAATATTTTTAATTGTAGTATTATTATTTGGTACTAAGAAATTACAAACGCTTGGTGAAGATATGGGAAAAGCCATTAAAGGCTTTCGCAAAGGGCTAAATGGCATCTCAGACGATAACACCAAAATTTCCCATACAAAATCTGAAAAAACAGCCGCAGATTAATCTTCTAAGTTAATCTCGTAGGAATATCTATGTTTCAAGTTGGTTTTGGCGAATTAGTCGTAGTGTTGGTCGTAGCAATCTGGGCCTTTGGGCCAGAGCGGTTACCTGCTATTGCCCGTGTTTGCGGACGTTATCTTGGTCGCACACGCCAATCTTTTCTTGCTATCAAACAAGAATTTCAAGCTGAATTGAATAAAGCGGATCGTCCAAAGGAGTAAGGGTGGATAATCTTGAAAAGTTTATGCCGCACCTTGTTGAATTGCGACAAAGGCTTATTCGTTGTTTTATTGCTTATGGTCTGGTGCTAGCGCCTTTATTGATCTTTAGCAGCGAATTATATTCATTGCTTGCGCAACCCATTTTGCAAACACTGCCTAGTGGCGGCATGCTCGTTGCAACACAGGTGGTTACCCCTTTTACTGTGCCACTTAAATTAGCGCTATTTACTGGCTTGATACTCATGATCCCTTTTATCTTGTATCAAATATGGCGCTTTGTCGCACCAGGGCTTTATCCTAATGAAAAACGCATGATCTTTCCGATTGTCTTTATGAGTGCCATATTATTTTACTTAGGCATGATATTCGCTCATTGCTTCGTATTGCCGATGGCTTTGGGATTTTTCATGCATGTTGCACCCAAAGGCGTAACCGTCATGACTGACATGACGCATTATATGGACTTTGTCTTAACATTATATTTTGCGTTTGGCGCTTCTTTCCAAGTGCCCATTATTACATTTATCTTAATTCGCGCTGGTGTAACATCAATCGAAGGACTCAAAAAACAACGTCCCTATATTATCGTAGCTGCTTTTGTGATTGGTATGCTATTAACGCCTCCTGATGTGGTGTCACAAATTATGCTTGCTATACCTTTGATTGGCTTATTTGAAAGCGGCGTGCTACTTGCTAAGTGTTTTCCCGGAAAAAAAGAACCTGCTTCCAAAGAAATTAACTGTGAAAATTAAAAACGCGAAGTGAAATGAAAGTCTGCTGCCTCTCTCTCACTTCGCCGGACGTCTACGGTCTATTAAAATTTTGCACTCCTGGCTCTTGGTCTTGTCAGCGTTGCAATTTCTGTTGCACTTTGAGAAAGATCAGAGGTTTTAGGCATAAATTGCAATACTTTAGCCTGCCTTAAAACCAACTCTTCCAAAGCATTTTCTTTTTCATATATCTCTTCAAGATCACTGGAGCATGAGTGCTCAATGTTGTACGTATTCAATAGCTTAGCAGATTCTGCATATGACACATTAGGGATCACGAGCTGCTTCCCAGAACGCGTTTCGATTGCATGACAAGATTGTTGATTATGTGTCACAGCCTCAATTAACTTATTCATATCCGTTACTTCGACACCATTCACCTTCTCAATGATCTCTCCTGAAAAATCTTCATAGCCTTGAGAGTAATGATTCTTCAAGACGGAGTTGATCGCTAACAGTTGCTCGGTCTTACTCGATTTAGCAGAATTAGAATATGTACGTGACCAATCAGTTTGTAAGTTTTTTGAAACCGGTTGAACAACAATTGTACCTGAGATAATAAAATAGGAAGGATGTTGTCCATAAGCTCTTGGCAAAATAGTCTGGGTTGTTGAAAACGTATCAGTTAATTTGAATTTCTTTTCTAATTCAGTTCCTGATCTTAAAACTTTAAAGGTAATTTCATCTCCCATTTTATTGCTGTTAATTAAATATCGATAATCGACGTGTTTCAACGATTCATGTTGGACACTGCCATCATTATTCACCTTTTTACCATTGATCGATAAAATAATATCGCCAACTTCCAACTCTCCTTTGGCGCAAGATAATGTTGGAATATTTCGGATTAAAATCCCACTATGATGCTCTCCCATTTGATATTTTTTACGCAAATAGTGATTTTCCATAGTCTGGGTTTCTAAATTTAATGACGGGAATCCCATGTTTTTTGTTTCAACTTGATGAATAAAATGTTTCACAACGTCCGCTGGGATCATATAGCCTATATTTTGACCACTTCTTAAACTTTGATGAACAACGCCAACTACTTTATTGTTTCGATCTAACACAGCACCACCACTATTACCGGGATTAATAGGCGCGCTTACCTGAGTACTTAGCATCATCTGTTCGCCATGTGCATAATAATCATTTTCAATACGTGAAACTTTACCGGTTGTAACACAATACCCTTCTCCGCCAATAGGGAATCCATGCACTGCAACCTTTTGCATTTGCAAAGGAGTTTCTCCCATTTTAAGTGCTGCCGTTTTCGCCCAAAATGTAGGATCATCAACTTCTAACATGGCTAAATCACACTCATGCCCTACTGCTTTTAGTTTTGCCGGATATTTAACCGAATCATTAGCCAATTCAACTTCTAAGAAAATCGAACCACCCGCAACATGCGCATTCGTCATAATCCTATTGCCGTCAATGACAAAACCGGAACCGGTCCATTTTTCAATCGTGGGTGCTTTCCAAGGGAAGAGGTAATCGTAACGTAAAGCGGTAGTAAAGATTTTAACTGCGAAAGGTTCGTTAGGAGTTGCAGAGTGCGTCTTCTTTTTACCCATGATAACCTCCTGGGGAAATAAAATTGTCACGACCTACAACCTAACTATAGTTAAGAATTTGCAAATGAGGGAATAAAAGATTCTGGACTGGAAATTTATTCAAGAGGTAATTATAGGGGCAGCTTGCCCCTATACATCTAATTCATCCCAGCGCGCATATGCTTTTTTAAGATCTTCTTCTAGAGTACTCAGCTTTGTATGTGTCGCTTGAACTTCATCTTTGGGTTTATCATAAAAACCTGGCTCACACATTTTCTCTTGTAACACTGCAATCTCTTTTTCATATTTTTCAATCATAGATGGCAGTTTTTCTAATTCACGCTGTTCGTTATAGCTTAATTTACTAGATTTCTTGGATTCAGCCACTTGCGTTTTAGACTTGGGCGTTTTTTCTTCTTTTTTACTAGCTGGTTTTTGCAACTGTGCTTTACGTTGCAAAAAATCACTATAT
>CAZTYT010000265.1:0-3321 GCA_964618245.1 uncultured Legionella sp.
AGGTGCCATCTTTTTAAATCTAAGTCGCGATTTTACCGTTGATTATGCAGTGCTAAGTGCCGCAATGAAAGAAGGTAGAATTTTTGGCTGTGGTATTGATGTGTTCCCAAATGAACCTCACGAATCAAAAAGTGCTTACGAATCTGATTTACAACACTACGAAAACGTT
Source organism: uncultured Legionella sp. (assembly GCA_964618245.1). Taxonomy (GTDB): domain Bacteria; phylum Pseudomonadota; class Gammaproteobacteria; order Legionellales; family Legionellaceae; genus Legionella. The sequence continues at coordinate 170 of CAZTYT010000265.1, forward strand.
ATTTTAACGCCTCATATTGGTGGTAGTACCGAAGAAGCACAACAAGATATTGGCGAATATGTATCGAAAAATTTGAGTCATTATGTGTTAGCAGGTAGTTCAACCGGGAGTGTTAATTTTCCGCAACTTTCACTACCATCCATGAATTATCCACAACGTTTGATCCATATACATAAAAACGTTCCTGGGATCTTGGCGCAAATCAACAGTATCTTCGCCAAAGCTGGCGCAAATATTGAAGGTCAATTCTTAAAAACCAATCAAGAAATTGGCTATGTGATCACGGATATCAATCGAGCTTCGGATGAAGGCCTGCTTCAGCAATTAAGAGCAATTCCTAACACGATTAAAGTCAAGGTGATCGACAAATAACATAGTCGAATAACTTATGCAGTTCGTCGGGAAAATCCCGACGACAATCTGCTTGTTATAGCCTCTTGTGCTGCAACATGGTATTTAGTCGACAATAATTAAAAAGTCGATTAACTACTAAAATATGAGGCAGCCATGTTAGGTGGTTCAAAAAGTGACATACAGCGCCAGGATTCGGAATTAAAGAAGTACGGTTTACTCACTCTTGCCATTATCATTAGCGGGATCACATTAACGGCGGGTGTCACCGCAGCCTATCTGATTGCAACGACAGCCGCATTGTCAGCAGCGATCCTCTACCCTGATAACATCGAAGAATGGTTTAACACACATCGAATGCTGTTAATTGGTGCATTAGTTGGATTCTTTGTCGGCGGTACCGCACTTGGCCCCATTACAATGGTACTGGGTGGTTTTCTAGGACATCTGATTGAGCAGCCTGTTAGCATGGCTATGAATGCTGCCACAAAAACAGCCGATGCCTATCACAAAGTGACGCAAAATGTTTCTCAATTAGGTGAATTACCACACAGTGCATGGAGCAATTTAAAAAACGGTTTTGAAAGGTTACATCAATATTTTTCAGCTGAACATAAACCTGAAACAGTATTAGATATGAAACCCGCCGCAAAGCCTGAAGCTCAATTAGCTGAGAAGACAAAATCACAGGGTAAAGTAAAATGGGATACGAAGCCAGCACCAAAAGCTGAAACCAGGTTGTTGGAAAAAACAGAAACAAAGGCTGAAACAAAGTTGTTGGACAAGGCAGGATCAAATCCCATAGCTAAAATTCAACCTAAAATAGTGCAAGCAACAGCACACCTTCACAAAGCATCACGTGCTGTTCAGCACCCACACGATCGTGAGCATACAAAACGCGTCAATAAGTCATTAACGAAAAAATTAAGCATCAACAAACCTGCTGTTGCATCACCATTAACATCACAATCACTTTGGCAATCATTTCGAAGCTTCTTTGTAACAGCACCTAAAGTAACAGAAGAGGATGTGATCAAGCGCAAAAAACCAACCCATTTACGAATTAATAAACAGCATCCACAAGAAAGAAAAATACAGAATACAAAGCGTGAACAAAAAAAGCGCACTAATGTTGCTATCAGACTAAAGTGAAACATTTTAAAGATTAATGCGGCTTTTCATGGTGAGTAGGTTCATCATCCTTAGAATTATCTTTTTTTGCTGATGAACGAAGAGTTGAGTGTTCTCTAATTTCAGCCATTAAAGCATCATGCATACTGCGATGTTCCCTGTGACTCAACGATTCCAGAGGTAATATTGGCTGGGGAACAACTTCAGCGGTTGACTGTTTTTCTTTGAAAGTGCGCTTTTGATCTTTTTTATCAAGACTTGGAACAATCCCCTCGTTGATATTTGATCTGGCCTGTTCAATCTTCATTTTTCCTGCTAATTCACGCCGAATGAGATCAGCACTATTCACTGCAGAGGTAACAAGCAAACCTGTTGCAATTGCACCCACTACTACCGTCGCGGTCGCTGCTGCAGGCGCCGCAGGTGATGCAATTGCTGGGATTAAAAAAGTGGTTGCTAAGCTTGCAAGTGAAACCACCGTTGCTAGTCCAACGTTGATTAAGCGTCGTGGTACACTTTTTTCTAAATAGGCTAATCGCTGTTTCTTTTCCATTAGAACAAACATATTGCTATAGCGAGATTTGAATGTTTCTTGGATTTGGCTTTTTCCTTCGCTAATCTGCTCTTTACTTTCAAATTGGGCCTGTGCCTGTTCTTTAAAAAATCTTTTTAAAGAACGTGTTTTAGCTGCTCTTCCAACACGTCTTAGTCTTTGCGAGATATTCCATTTTTCTTCGATTTTATTTGAGGCAGAATTAATCAAATTATATTTGTCATGATTATAGTGAACGTTAGGCGATGCAAATTGAACACCATACTGACTTGAAAACTGTTGTAGGCTGTTAAGTTGATGGTCTTCTAATGATTTGATTAATTGACTAATTTTTGCAAGATCTTTTTGTTGAGCAGGTGTTCTATGCGTTAATTGTTTTAAACTGCTTTGCGCTTGAAACAGATCGGACTGCTGATAGCGTTTTACAAGCAAATCATATGACTCTAGTTCCTGTTTTACACCTTGCACCAATAGTTGGACAGGCTCGCCTATCATGCCAAATTTATTATTGAATTGTGTCAACCAGTGCTCACTCATTATTGGATCATTTTTAAAACCGACAATAAATTTGTCAATTTCAATTAATAAATTAGTTTTATAGGATTGCTCCATTCCAACAAACTCTTGATGTATTACGTTATTTTTTAAAGCTAATAAAGCTGCATAAATTTCTCGAGGTTTTTGATAAAAGCCAACTGCATCATTTAATTGTTCTTCCTTATGAATATACTTGCTTAGTTTTAACTTTCGATGGTCGTCTTGAACTTTTAATTGATCCAATGCAGTATTATTTAAATAGTGATACCCAACCCGTAAATACAAATCATTAAGCTCACTGCGCTTTAATTTCTTACCTTCCAACATCAAGACGATTTCTTCTTTTATTTTTAATGGCAAATCTTGCGAATAAATATTTTCTTGCGTTAGTTGATAACGTTGAATTAAATTATGGAGTGATTTTGGCATATTAATTTGGCATGTTTTTGAATATGGGATTGAGTAGTTGAAATGGTTGTGGATAGATGGCATGATATGTGAATAGAATAGCATGTTTTGGCTGCTAAAATATGTATTAAAATGGTACCATATGGTTTGTTTTGTGTGCATGAAGGAAGGG
>CAZTYT010000266.1:0-3304 GCA_964618245.1 uncultured Legionella sp.
GGTGGGTTCCCAATCTCTAATTGATGCTGCTGTTGCAGTTTCTGTACCATTCCAGTTGCAAAATGTAGTGCAAAAAATAAACAAAGGATTTGCTCGTGTTTATCAGCTTCATTTGGTAGAAAGGTTGCGTGCTGTTTTTTCACAAAAATTGACGTTGATCAATCACCAATTACCGCTTTCCAAAGAGAAGTTGTATTCTATAAAAACTCTGTATGAGTTTGATGAACAAATAACTGCCCCATTGCATGGGTTTGCAAGTGCAAGTGACTATTATAAAAAATCAAGCTCCAGACAATATCTATCTCAAATTGCAACGCCAACTTTAATCATTCATGCATTGGATGATCCTTTTATGACACCGGATGTAGTGCCAGCTCCTAACGAGCTTTCGCCTTATACTTTCTTGGAGTTGAGTCAACATGGTGGTCATGTAGGATTTATCGCTGAGAAAAACTCGTATTGGCTAGAGCAACGCATCCCTGATTTCCTAATGAACTATCTATAACAGGGCAATAAGTTGATAAAAATTAACAGGGGCAGTGAGTTAGTAGTACTTACCCCTTTAGAAAGATGATTTTAGCAACCAGAGCCTGATATCAGTACTGCTGGTACAAGCAACTCATTGTTTATGATATAGGTTTTATTAGTAACAATATCCACCCAATTAGTAAGCAAATCAGGATTTTCCTGCTTCCCTGACCAGACGACCACTCTAAAATATTTGGCCTGACCAGGTAAGGAAAGTTGAGTTTGGCCTTTTTTAGATAGCATTATGAAAGTGCTCAAATCCAAATTTTTACCATTAATAATGGCCTTATTGGCTTTTTGTGTGGCTTCAGCTGTAGTTGCCCATTGCACGGCAATTTTTCCTGGCTTGCCTTGTTCTGGATAGGTTGTTTCATTATCAAGCACCAAATTATCTGCTAAGGCTATTGACGTCACAAAACATAAGCACAAATAAGCTAATATTTTTTTCATTATTTCACCTAGTGGTTATTGAATAATTTTACCTTCTTGTGGTGCACAGGTTGCATTTTCATTAATCTTTGGTGTTGCAAGCGGAAACTTTCCTTCAGAAGATAAAGTCATCATTTTTCCATTATTTTTAAAGATTTCTTTGGGAATATGTACCGCAACGTTTTTAATGACATTGACAGCCTCTGGAATATCAAAGTTGCTCACCATACTTAAAAATTGATAGCTTTCCTGAGGTGAGAAGCCCTGAGTGCGCACCAAAAACTCAATAGCATTCTTAGAGGCGAGCTGCATCGCTTCAAACAAGTTTTCATTTAGCCCGGTGACTATCCATTCTTTTGAGTTTTCAATAACTGGCCAGGTGAACAGGCTGCTTCCATTGCGTTTGGTTTTATCAAATACCCCTTCAGCCTTAAGATCTTTTCTTACAATAAATTGCAGGGTAATTCCTTCATAAGAAGTTTCCAGGGCTGTAACGTCAATTTCACCATTGCTTTGCATGGCATGGGAATCCCCAGTCCAGACTAAAGCGCCTTTGTGAAAAACAGGCAAATAAAGAATCGAACCTACTTGTAAACTGGGTTGATCCAGGTTTCCTCCAAAAGGACCTGGCGGGACTGAGTTAAATTGTCCTGGCACTGGTTGCCCCATATGGTTTTCCAGATTGACTGGCCAGCCATCAGGCCAATCATCTGGTGGTGCTACAGCAATAATTCCCGGAAATGGCTTCAAGTGTAAACAGATACCCTTAGTGAATTCTGTGGTCTTTTGTTCTTTATCGTATTTAAAATACATGATCCTGGGCTTGGTAAATTCTGATAAAATACCTTGGGTGGGACTTAAAAAATTATATCCGAAATCGTTTAATTTGATGTCCAGGATTCTAATTTCAAGAACATCTCCTGGTTCAGCTTCTTCAATGTAAACAGGCCCAGTTAAACTATGCATACCGCGCCGATTTTGAATGTCGTATTTTGTATAAAATGTTGCAAGTTCAGCTGGTGTTGTTTTATTAAAAACCATCTCTTGCAAGCAACTGTTCCATGTTTCTAAAGAAACCGAATCCCCTGAGTGTACTTTCACCGCAGGGGGTTTATCTAATGTAAAAAGGCCTAGGGTCACGGTATCCTTTGTAGCAGGTACTTTATACGTTTCTGCAGAAGCTGTAGAAAAGAGGGTTGCTGCTGCTAGTAAAGAGACAATCTGTGTTTTATTTAGCATTTCTGATCCTTGAAAATGGCTAATGTAGGAATAGTCTTTAAAAAGAGGAGCATTAAGTAAATAATAGATTTAATATAATTTATATTAAAATTCAAGCTACTTGCGTCTTTTGTTTGTTGTGATACAGTATCTTAGAGATTCATCATAAGATCCATTATGAATTGTTTTCGTATTGTTAGCTTGCTGTTCTCTCTCTTTTTATGGCAGATGCTTTATGCAAGTGCTTCTACTCCTTTAACTAAACCATCTACTAAACAATCTAATACATCGAGCATTAGCTCAAACCCGGCAGCAGTCAATGTTGGAACAGGTTCTGGAATTTTGCAGCAATACCTTGAAAAGAAATTGAAAATTCAGGATAACCATGGGATTGCGGTACAAGGTGCCTGGATTGGCGATACCAATGATCTATTTGGAGGGGGAATACCTGATGCGCAAAAATTTACTTCAAATAGTGTAGGGCTTTTGGATTTAACTGTTGATATGGAGCGATTTAATGGGTGGAAAGGTGGGCTTTTTAGCGCGCAATTTTTACAGCAGAATGCACAAAATACTAACGGCCAAGCCGGAGTGATACAAGGCTATAATTCGTTGCCAGATATACCTCCTTATAACCGATCCGAGCTTTATGCGCTCTGGTATCGACAAGCTTTATTTGATGACACATTATTCATTCGTCTTGGTAAGACTATTACTACCCTGGATTTTAATAATGTGATTAAACCGGTTCCCCTAAGCCAAGGTAACCCTAACATTCCCGCGGTAACAAGTTTAATTTATACGCCTATTTTTATCAGTCCTGCAGTAGATGGTCTGATGCCCGGATATACAAATACAGCTTACGGCCTTACAGCAACATTTGCGCCTGTTAAATCGTGGTATGCCTCTTACGGTGTTTATGATGGGAATTTGGCAAGCGGGAAACAAACCGGGTTAGCTGGCCCCAATTTTAATGGCAATTACTTTCAAGTTGGTGAGACAGGGGGCGCTTGGCTTTTAGGAAAAGCAAGAAAGCCTGGAACCATTGGAATAGGAGTATGGCATCAAACTGGCCTTATTCAGCAAGAAAACTTTACTGAAAGAGGTTCTACGGGCGCTTATTTATTTG
>CAZTYT010000267.1:0-257 GCA_964618245.1 uncultured Legionella sp.
GGCGTCCCTGTCAACAGTTTCCTGACACAGTTTCATTGCCTGAGCAATACTAAGCGCTATTTCCATTTATGCAAGTTTTTTTTGATAGCGTGTAGGCTTCACAGTCCTCGCAGTTTCTATAACTGGAGTTTTTGACATACCCGAACAGCGGAAACACAGGGTACATCTATATTACAAAAACCATCTACAAGGTAACGTTCCAAAACCTATTCCCAATAGCTTTTATACCTAAATGGACTTAGATTAGGGTTTTACGG
>CAZTYT010000267.1:267-3301 GCA_964618245.1 uncultured Legionella sp.
AACACCAACCGTTTCATTGCCTGAGTCATATGTAGGCTAGTAAGTCCGTGCATAATGGTATAGGCCATCCCCTAATACAAGCGAAAAAATGAAATATTCCTTACGTTCTGATTCTTTGATTTCTTCTTTGGTTTTGGTGGCTGAACTACTTGCCATGCTAAATGGCAGAAGTCTAAAATTTTAACTATTATTTAATTGAAAAAGGGGCTACGATATCCAAGTACATAAAAATAAAAACAAGGAAAAATGATGAATCATCGTAAAATCGCTTTAAAGGCAACTCTTTCACTGGGCTTAATCTTGAGTTTGCAGGCTCAAGTTTTTGCGAATGCAGCTCCTGCCGCGGGTGGTTGTTGCGAGGATCATAAGGCTCGTTTGAAGAAATTAGAGGATAGAGCCGTCATGTCGGTTGCCAATAAAGTTGTTCTTTCTGGCACCGTATATAGAGGCATACTGTGGATGGATAATGGTGCCCATTCTAATCTGACGCATGTCGACAATGGCAATGGTACTTCCAGATTTAATATCACGGGAACAGGGGCGCTAACAGATAGTCTATCTGTGCAGGGTATTTTTGAGGTCGGTATGGGATCTAACGATTCAGATTCGGTTAATGTAAATAGCTCGATGACCAGTAGAAATGCTCAGATGGGTATGAGGGTTAGAAAATCAGAAATTGCTTTTAAGCACACAAAATGGGGTCAGTTGTCCATGGGTAGGGGATGGATGGTGCAGGCTATCGGACCTATTATTGGCGACATGACTGGTACAGATACAGCTTCCGTGGGTATGGCTGGTCCTTTAAATACAGCCGGCAGCGTTACCTTCGTAACGAAAGCTGGACAGGCAACAAACTATAATCAGATAGTCGTATTTAATGACGGCGGTTTCATTAGAAAAGATCGAGTGCGTTACGACTCTCCATCCTTTTATGGATTTAGCGCTCATACGTCTCATGCCCATCACAATAGAGGGGATATGGCGGATGTTGCCTTGAACTATTCAGGTGCATTCAGTGGTACAAAGGTATCGGGCTTTTTAAGCTGGGGTAAGGATAATACTCTCGAAAACCAGAATTCTAAATATCATGTAACCCATGCGAACTTGGGTGTGCTTGTGCCTGTCAGTTATAGCAAGAAAGAAAATACGGGTCTTGCATTTAATGTGGTGGGGCTGCGTAAAAAAACCAATAAGGTCAGCGTAAAAGGCAATGTATTGTTTGCCAAGGCTGGTTGGATTGAAAGATTTGTCAGCGTAGGTAACACGGCGTTTGCTGTAGATTATGGTCGTTTTAAGAATATGGCTTATGATCCTGCAACACCAGCAAACAGACCTGTTGGTACGACGTGGGCATTGTCCATGTCCCAAAGTCTGGATGTGGTATCCTCCGAAGTTCACGCAACTTACAGAAATTATGCCTTAAAAGTTAAGGGTTCTGGGGTTGCTTATAAGAAAGTAAATGCGGTAATGCTAGGCGCTAGCGTCAAGATGTAATTTTAGCTACTGAATAAAAGCCCCAGTCAGAAAATTATTTTGATTGGGGCATTTTTTTAAAATACATGTATTTGTTCTATAATTTTTATTTCAATATATGAAAACAGGCTATTCCAAAAATATAATCAATTTTATATATTGTTAACAATATTTTTATGCCCTATGATTTAAAATATATTTATAAACTTACGATTATGGAGAAACTTATGAAAAAATTATTACTTGTTGCGGCACTTGCCTTAACGTTACCGGTTGTTGCTCATGCTCAGCAAGCGCCTGCTGCTCCTCCTGCAGCTCCTCCAAAGATTGTGTACTCACCACTGGATAAAATGCCAGCGGGTACTTATGTTTTGGACCCTACGCACTTTAACCTGTTGTGGAAAGTGAACTCTGCAGGCCTTTCCGGATATTATGGCCGATTCACAAAGGTTGAGGCAAATCTTGAGTTTAATCCAAAGGATCCAATGAAAAGTGCTCTTACTGTGAAGGTGGACCCCAGTTCTTTGCTAACTGACTTTTTGGTGGGTAGAGAAACAACTTACGAAGAAAAGAAAAGAGACTTTGACTTTGACCAAGTATTGAGAGGGGACAAATGGTTTAACGTTGCTGCTTTCCCTGAAATTACAATGGTTGCAAAAAGCATGAAGAAAAAGACAGATAAGACAGCTGTTCTGACTGCTGAGCTTACATTTATGGGTGTGAAGAAAAACATCAACATGGATGTAACGTTTAATGGTGCGAGCGTGGCAAAGCCAGCAAATGGTCTTCCTGTTATTGGTTTTTCTGCAAAAACAAAGATCAAAAGATCTGATTTTGGCATGAAAACTTTGATCCCTGTGATTTCCGATGAAGTGGAAATCATCATTGAGGCTCAATTCCAGAAGCCAAATTAATAAATTGTAGGACGACGATAATCCATCACTCGCAAGGGTGATGGATTGTTTTTTGTCTTTTATTGCTCAGTGTTAGCTGAGTGAGGGAAGGATTCAGGCGCACAAGGGCCACTTTCGTGGCAGTTAGAATGTGCTGTAGGTACTAGTTATTTAATGTAAATGCTATTATTTAGGCTATAAAATAAGGAGTATGATCTGATGATTAATGTAGCGCTTTAAATATTAATTCTGCACCCGTTTCTGTCATACCTGCGAAGGCAGGTATCCAGCACAAAAAGTGGAGCTTTGCTCCTCAAAATGGCTTAAACAGAAGCGGCTTCGCCGCCCATTTGCGCTGGATACCTGCCTTCGCAGGTATGACAGGGGGTGAATTAATATTTAAAGTCCTACATTAATCATCGGTTATACCCAAAATAAGGAATATTTCATGTATCTAAAAAGACATGGGATGCTTTTATAAAACGAGTAGAGTATAAACAAATGGTTGCAGAACAGAAAAAATATAGTCTTCCCGCGATTGTCTTACATTGGGTTATGGCAATTTGTTTTATATTAATGTTGAGCAGTGGTCTTGCGATGGCTTCGTTGGAGTTGGCGCCTGCATTTAAATATAAATTATATCAATGGCACAAGTCTTTGGGTGTTTT
>CAZTYT010000268.1:0-3289 GCA_964618245.1 uncultured Legionella sp.
AGACATTATTTTGCTGAAAAAGAATTTAAAAGTTTTATTGAATGGCATATTGGAAGGGCGTAAATCCTTTGGCAATGTTATGAAGTATTTAATGATGGGTACCAGTTCAAATTTTGGAAATATGCTAAGTATGGCTGGTGCTATTTTGTTTTTACCTTTTTTGCCAATGCTACCCGTGCAAATTCTCTTAAATAATCTGCTTTATGATACGTCACAAATTATGATTCCTACGGACAATGTTGATCCCTGCTTTGCTCGTAAACCAAGACACTGGGACATCGATATCATTCGTAAGTTTATGTTTTACATTGGCCCTCTTAGTTCAATATTTGATTTTATAACTTTTGCGGTTATGTTAATGGTTTTTGGTGCCACAGAAGCCTTATTTCAGACAGGATGGTTTGTGGAGTCATTAGCAACGCAAACTTTAGTCATTTTTATAATTCGTTCCGTAAAGAGCCCATGGAGAAATAAGCCAAGCAAGCCATTAGCTATAATGGTTTTAACTATTGTTTTTATCGGCACGGTATTGCCATTTACTCCATTAGCACCTTTTTGGGGATTTGTGCCTTTACCTCCCATGTACTTTCTTTTTTTAATTGTTGCTACAATAACCTATTTAACTTTAGTCGAACTAATTAAAAATAAATTAATGTGGCGATGGTTAGAAGCGACTTAAAAATGAGGCATTCATGAGTGATTTAATTGCAAAGACTCAATTATCAGATTCCAGAGATTGTCCATTGTATTCAAAACCTGTTGAGCAAGAAATCACAGCAAGACAAGCACTCCTCGGGGAAAATTTGAGGATTAGGCGGGTATTACCTACTCGGGAACGTCGCATGATTGGTGCCTGGTGTTTTCTGGATCACTTTGGTCCGTTAGAATTAAAAAATGGTCATGAATTGGATGTGGCTCCTCATCCTCACATTGGATTACAAACGTTTACCTGGATTTTGCAAGGAGAAATTTTGCATCGTGATAGCCTGGGCTCAGAGCAAATTATTAAGCCAGGGCAAGTTAATTTAATGACAGCAGGTAAAGGTATTGCTCATTCAGAGGAATCAATTGATGCAGAGGGTATATTGCAAGGAGTGCAATTGTGGATTGCTTTAACTGATAGCGACAGGCATCGGGATCCCGCATTTGTTCATTATTCCCAATTACCAAAATTGGATTATCAAGGGCTAACAATTCAAGTGATGGTTGGCGAATTTAATCAGGTTAAAGCCCCTACTGCTGTTTATTCGCCTTTAATTGGATTAGATATCCAGGCCTATTCACCAACTACTATCCAGTTGCCTTTAGAGCCAAAATTCGAATACGGAATTTTGCCTTTGAGCGGTGATATTCAAATGAAAAACAAGTTAGTGGATAGCAATACGCTCCTTTATTTAGGCTGTGGGCGAAGCGAATTGGAATTGACCACTACAGAAAAGGCACGGTTTTTATTAATTGGGGGAGAACCTTTTACAGAGGAAGTTCTTATTTGGTGGAACTTTGTAGCAAGAACCAAAGAAGAAATTCGTGATGTCATTCAGGCATGGAATGAGAATCGCTATTTTGGTGAAGTAAAAGGATACCAAGGCAAACGGCTGTATGCTCCGTTGATGCCTTAGAATGCTTTAAAAAATTATTCCAGCTGACTTCGAGCATGTAATGTCTGGGTCAGTTTGATTAATACATCAGCTTGTTCATGCACAGGAGCTAATGCTGAGATAGCCAGTTGGTAATGGGTATTTATTTTTTCTTCCAATTGCTCTTTGGAATAAAGATTGGCAAACGTTATTTTTTGGTTTGCTATATCAGAAGAGCGGCCTTTGCCTAAAATTTCTGCTGGCGCATACTGATCCAGGTAATCATCTTGCATTTGAAAGACAATGCCAATGTGGTTGGCATAAGTTCTCAAGGCTTCTTTTTTTATATCAGAAAGCGATAAAGTAGCAGCTATGGTCATTTCAACGCAGGCAGAAATAAGCTTTCCAGTTTTCAAGTGATGGATTTCACGTAATTGAGCTTCGGTAATGGTTGGTTTTGCTAGCTCCGATAAATCAAGACTTTGCCCACTAACCATGCCACTGACGCCACTGGCTTTGACCAATTCCTGAGTAACAGCAATTACCTGAGCCGGCTCAAGCAATGGCAGTAAGTGGGAAATTAAAACTTCAATTGCCAAGGCTTGCATGCCATCACCCACTAAAATAGCAGTTGCTTCATCGAAAGCCTTGTGACAACTTGGCTTGCCTCGACGAAGATCGTCATTGTCCATTGCTGGTAAATCATCATGGATGAGGGAGTAACAGTGAGTTAATTCTATTGCAGCAGCAATGACATCAAGTATTTTTAAATCCACTTGAATTAAAGTGCCGGTCAAATAAACCAGGACGGGACGGATTCTTTTTCCTCCCGGAAACAGTGAGTAGTGTATGGCGGATCGAATCTGCTGAGCGGGTACTTGCAAATTGGCAACGAGTTGCTCAAGAAATTGTTCATGGCGTTGAATATAGGTATTAATCACTGATGTTCTCATCCGGGCTAGATTCTGAAGCAGATTGTGTAGTTAAGGTTTCTATTTTTTGTTGAGCTTGCTCTAACACACTTTGACAATGTCTAGCCAGGCCAATTCCTTTTTCAAATTGTTTAAGAGAGTCTTCAAGGGTTAATTCGCCTTTCTCTAGTTGCCTGACAATTTCTTCTAACTCACCTATAGATTGCTCAAAATGGATGCCTTGACTCATCGAGTTGTCCTGATAGTGCAAAATTCCTGATTATACTGGGTTGCTTTTAGGATTCAATATGCTTTAAATAGCTCCCTTCCTCAACATACGCGAGAAGGTGTTTTTTTAGGCTATAAATCTTTCAAGGCTTCAGTTATGATGCGGGCACATGAATGGATTGATTAAAGGCTATTATTATGAAAACCAAAACTCAATTTGTATGCAATCAATGTGCTGCTGTTTTTAAGCAATGGGCAGGACAGTGTACGCAATGCGGCGCTTGGAATTCAGTAGCAGAAGAGGGAGTGATTCCTGCAAGCCGTAATGCCCGGGTAGGCACTTGGGTAAATCAACGTTCAGCTATTACTGCCGTAGAAGATGTAGTCATCGACAATGAAGCACGTATGGATTGTGGATTATCCGAATTAAATCGAGTGCTAGGCGGTGGTTTAGTCTATGGTTCAGTTGTTTTGATTGGAGGGGATCCCGGTATTGGTAAATCCACCTTATTGTTGCAAACTCTGGCAAACCTTTCCATGCAAGAGACGGTGTTGTATGTAACTGGAGAGGAA
>CAZTYT010000269.1:0-3287 GCA_964618245.1 uncultured Legionella sp.
AAAAGCTGTGCCTAATTACAATGTGATGGGTGTGGCCAAAGCGAGCCTGGAAGCTTCAGTACGCTATTTAGCATCCAGTCTAGGTTCTCGAGGCTTACGAGTGAATGCTATCTCTGCAGGCCCCATTAAAACCTTGGCTGCGGCAGGAATCAAGGATTTTCGTAAAATTCAAACTGCTTATGCCAATATAACTCCGTTACACCGCAATGTAACTATCGAAGAAGTAGGTAATACTGCTGCATTTTTATGCTCGAATTTAGCTTCAGGAATTACCGGCGAAGTATTACATGTTGATGCAGGCTACCACGCCGTATCAAGTATGAGTGAACTAAGCTAATTATTCATATTTATTGAATATAGGTCGGGCCTTGGCCCATGGCCGTCAGGCTAAGGGAAAAAGCCAAAAACCGCCGTCTTTTTTCACTTTTCCGAATCCCCGTGGCTTGACCACGGCGATTCGTTGGGGATATGGGAAGTGATTATATTGCTTTTTTAGCTTAGCCTGACGGCCATCGGCATTGGCTCGCAGCTTCTTTTTTTAGCCATCTTTGTTTACCCCTCCTGTAGGTGAGACCAAAATTCTGACCTGTATTTACAGAGCGAGTTAAGAAAATAAATGAAACAATATAAAATAATCATTAAAAGAAATCAGGTCACCGTGATCAATCAAGATTCAACATCTGGTTTACAGGAAATAATAATTAAATATGGATTAAATAATACTTATGATTTTTTTATAAAAATAAATATTGAGAATGATGAACTGCAAAATCTCCTAAGTTCAATAGCTCCTCATTTTATTCACTATCCTCCATCTAATCATATTGTAAAAAGTACAGCAGTATCGTCTGAAACGATACAATCGTTGATTGATTCAACTCGAAATGCTTACAATCTGCCTACACGAGTAGTAAATGCATTACTGAATATACCTTTACAGACAGAATGCGATACGCTGCTTAAAAATCCCTTACCTGAATTTATATTTTCAACACCTCAAAACAATTCCTTTTTTAACTCTTCATTTGTAGATTTCAGCCAAACATTGCTTCATACTCAAAGAGGAAGATATGAGAAGTTAATCGAAGTAATAAGAACAAATATAGGATCAATTTTAACAAAAAATTCTGCCGTTGATTGCTCAGAACGGGTTTTCTTAAATGTTAGTCCCTTTCAATACATGCTATGGGCATTAGACAAATTTGCTTGGGATAGAGTTACCCAAGGGGTTCTTCAATATAAAAATAGTGAAGAAATAAGGCTACAGTTACTTAATCAACTCAATGAGCTAGAAGCTAATGGTATTGTTTATGCAATCAACAAACAAATTGTTATTGAACAACATTATGATTTTTCTTTGCTAAAAGAGTTACAACTGATGGTCCAATCTCAAAATCAAGATACAAACTGTAATGAGACTAACAATTTTCTCCAGGAAGATAAGTTCCTTGCTCTGGGAATAGAACAATGCCAAATACCCATGCACATAGCTTATATTTACTGTGGTGTAGACCCTCTTTATCCCTGCCCCACTTTTGAAGATGAACCAACTCAATTTAGTCAACAATTTAATAACCATGGTAAACGTATGAACTGGTATAATCCGATAAGTGCAGGAGGCGCCAAAGGCTTAGGAAAAAATTATGCAATAATAAGGGGAAAAAACCCAGAAGCAATCGCCTCCGAAGGAATAGAGTTTACTGAGAATACCGAATATGATTTGCAAGCATTTACAGCACTTAGAGACAAAAGGATGATGCAATACTTTCAATTAAAACAACAATTACAGACACCTGTTGCACAATGGAATTTTTCGGCTGAAGTAACAAGAAAAGATGCAAATACTATTTAGGGATTTTAACTTACAGGTCAGTCAAGAAAAAATTTTTTCCATCCCACTTCGCATCCCCGCAGCATTGGCCATGAGGTTTATTACTAAATAAAAAGTTACATGGATGTCGCGGTAATTTGGCAACTTGCCTGGAAACCAAAGAGATAGTTAAACTTTTTGAGGCTCTCAAAGGCAAGCTACAAAACGCCATAATGCATTAATGCAAGCTGCAGACCTATTCGTCTCAAGACAGATCTAATTAAACAAGGGCGTATTGCTTCTTACTATTTAACATATCCAAAACAAAGAAAGCAGCACCTACACAAATAGCACTATCTGCAAGATTGAAAGTAGCAAAATGGTGATGTTGATAATAAACATCAATAAAATCAATGACATAACCATATAAGGCGCGATCAACCAAGTTACCCACCGCACCGCCTAAAATAAGACTAATCCCAGCAGATAACCAACGGGATTGAGGTGGTACTCGATAAAGCCAAATAATTAGTATGATGCTCATTAATAAACTAAAACCAGCAAAAAACCACCGGTGCCACCCCCCCTGCGCCATTTAAAAAACTAAAGGCGGCACCTGTATTAAACGCTAAAGTAAAATTGAGCATAGGCAAAACAGGTACTGGTTTATAGGGCACCAAAGTTACCCATGCCCAGTATTTACTTGCCTGATCACAAACAATAATTAAAATACTCAGAGCAAACCAATACCATTTTTTCATATAAATTGCCTCTTTTCGTCCTGGCCACTAATATTGCCCACACATCTCAAGCATAATTCTGGATGCTGGATATCTTGCCCAACGTCCGGCCTTCTATGCCAACAGCGCGCGCATTTTTCATGTGTACTGGGTGATACCTTGATTGATACCCCATAGTCAGTAGTTACAAGCCCAGTTGGAGCAGTAGCTAAAGGATATACTGTAGCACCAGAAGTGATTAATAAAAAGCGGAGCTCTTCTCCCAAGCGACTCAATTTGGGTAAAGTTTTTTCATCAGCGTATAACGCCACTTCTGCTGCCAAGGCTGAACCAATTTCACCTTTTTGTCGAGTGGCCTCCAATGCCTTATTCACTTCATCACGAATTAAATGCAATTCATCCCATTCTGTCATATTTACTGATTCAACAACAGGCCATGCATCATACCAAAGCTCAGTAAATATAGTTTCATTCGTATAGCCCGGTATAAAGCTCGCTATCTCTTCGGCTGTGAAAGACAATATAGGAGCCAGCCACAAAGAAAAAGCTCTAATAATATGATACATTGCAGTTTGGCAGGAGCGTCGCGCTTTACTGTTTTTTGCCGTAGTGTATTGCCTGTCCTTGATTAGATCCAGATAGAAGCTACCCATATCTACTGCGCAAAAATTATGTATTTTTTGATAGATCACATGAAATTGATAGCTTTCATAAGCAGCAACAATTTCCTCTTGCAC
>CAZTYT010000270.1:0-3285 GCA_964618245.1 uncultured Legionella sp.
GTTAGCGGTTTTGATATTACTACCACTTTCTTATGGTCTTAATACAGGACAATATTTGGCTCTATACATGGCAAAATGGGGATCCAGTCTTGCTAGCAACAGTTGGATTGAGTTCAATGAAGCCATGCGATTGGCTAAGTTTTCAAATCCAATAGGTTTAGTTTCAGGGCAATTGATTGGCCAGCCCAAGGTGCCTTCTGCTGCTAATCTGATTAATTTTTTCTATTTAGCTCAAACTTGCCGCGCAGCTTATGATATTGCTTATGGAGGGAAGCAAATTGATCCTTATTTTGTCGTCCCCGGGGATTCAACTCGCCGAGCTGTTTCGATCAAGTTGACTGCATCAAGTAGCTTTCCTGATACGCTTGATGATGTTTTTCGTGGGGGGGGGGATATCAGTATTACATTTGGGCAAAAAAGTAGTGATTTCAAGGATTATAATGGTAATGTGAAACCCTATTGTGGAGTTCTTACCTTACCGATTAACTCTAAAGACGTTAGCCGGGTAAAAGATATTTATGATGCGTATTTTAACTACATAGTTGACCTGTGGGAAAATCCAGATCTGATTAAATATGGTCGCAATATGGCATATATACTAAGGTTTCTAGATTACGCTTCTGGGAGCTCCTTGCAGGCAACTTCGGTAGATTGGGACGCACCACTGGCATTGAGTGGAGCCAATCCCGCAGGGGGAGGGTTTTATGCTGATATGCGCGTTAATCTCCAGGCGAACTTTAATGGGGATATGCAGATAGCAATTTCTCTAATGCGAAACAATCCGTTGATTGAGTTTGGTATGTCCTCTACGATCACTGACTTGGGGTGGGCAGGGGCAGGTATTTGGTATAACCATATTGCTGAAATGAATGGTGCAATGGTGGATGCTGTTTATATGGTACCAACTCCAACCCAATACCCAATGGTGATGGAGCATGTTGCGGCAGTAAAAAGAAAATTGCAATCCCATATTAGTCCAGAATCAAGATTCTCGCCGTTAATTGATGGCAAAGCGCTGTCTTTGGAGCAGTTTAAAGTAGGATCTAGGCTCGATAGTTTAGAGATAGACATAGAAATTGCTAAATTGTTAGATGAAGTTTTTAGAACTGTTGCTGATGATACGGTAACGGATCGCCCGAGACCGCAGTCTTCACCGGATGATCCTATCAGGCAATTGTTTATGTATATTTATACTGAGTCTGGTCTTATGGAAGTTAGAGCTAATGACGGGGTGCACCCATTAGCGAAGTTGTCTGTCTTGGGCAAGACCATCTTGAATAAGACCATTACTTCATTAGGTATAGGCACCTTGTTGACAGGATTTGGGGGTATCCTTTCAGGATCTGGCATGGCAGAGTTTGGTGCGGCATCTCAACAATTCGGGGGTGTCCTTCTAACTTTTGCTAGTAGCGGGCTTGTGATTGGGCTTATCCTATATTACTTGTTACCCCTATATCCATTCATCTATTTCTTTTTTGCAGCTGGATTATGGGTAAAATCCATTTTTGAGGCGATGGTTGCTATCCCCCTCTGGGCTTTGTCGCATTTGCGGTGGGAAGGGGAGGGCGTTGGTAATGCAGCAGCAAAGGGTTATTTTATGTTGCTGGAAATTATGTTGCGGCCAATTTTTACTTTGTTTGGATTACTTGCTGCGGTAGCAAGTTTTGGAGCGTTAGCAAACGGGCTTGATCTAGTTTTTGATTTAGTCGTAATGAATGTTGATGGTTTTGACATGACGACCTTTACATCTACGCGCCCTGGTGATCAAGAAATATTACAGTCGATGAGAGATATGGCAGATGTATTTTTCTATACAATTATGTACATTATTATCGTCTATATGATGGCCACTGCCAGCTTTAAGTTGATTAATGTTATCCCTAGTAAAATGATGCGCTTTATTCAGCCTGTGCCAACTTTCACAGACAGAGCAGGCGATGTCGCAGAAAATCTTGCTCGCAACACGGCTTATGCAGGTGGAGAGCTAACTGGTCAAGCTATTCAGTCGCTTGGTGGGCTTGCTAAAGGAGCCGGGGAAAGTATTGGTAAAGTAATTGAGAAAGGTCGTAACCCTGAGGGTAGTGGATAGGCTATTGTGAAAAGCAACATTCAATAAAATTTGAAGAAAATTTAATGAAAATATGATACGATATAAATAGGTGTTAGTAAGGGGACAAAATGGCGGTTAAAAAAGGCCGAATATCGGGAGTCGCGAAATATGCTTTATTGCCTCAGGTATTACCTAGGGCTGCAGACTTATTTTTTAGTGGGTTTCATTATTTTGCATTTTTTATGGCGCAGGTATATGCGGGCGTGCGTTTGCTGCCTGCTCACCATCCTTTTCTTAATGCTCAAAATATTGGACATTACTCGACGGCAGATGTAATTTTTTCTGCGCATCGTTCGCTTCAGTATCGTAAAACACATATTGATCAAATTTTGATGTTTTATGTGATTTTGTTCGGACTTGTTATTATGACAGTTCAAATCTTGGTTTTATTGATCGGTATTATCATGCCGAACGCAATAGCCATGTCGCTCACATATTATTTTGGAGAAAGCTGGCAGACGCGTCTATCAGGTTATGATGGAAATCAAGACTTAGCATTCATTTTATTGGATCGTGTATTTGGGGTACCAGGGATTTTTGACTCTTGTGTTGTGACGGGTGGCCCATGCTACCGTTCTACTGGCACGATGATGTTTTCTAGCGATACTGTTTATACCCCTGCTTTTTTCCCTTGGCCATTTCATAGAGCTCTACACGCGCTTTATGAGTTTTATAGCACGGGACTTCTTATTATAGCAATGTTCATCATACTCTATTTTGCGGTGGTAATTGTTGCTGAAACAGCTCAAACTGGTGTCCCTTTTGGTAAGAGATTCAATGGCGTTTGGGCACCAATACGGTTAGTGATTGCTATAGGGCTGTTGGTGCCCATAGGATATGGCCTGAACACAGCGCAGTATATTGTTCTTTATGCCGCAAAATTTGGATCCAACTTTGCTACCAATGGATGGATGGTTTTCAATACAGAATTGAAAACAGGACATATGTTTGAAGGTATGATAGCCAAGCCTCAAAAACCGGAGATTAGTGGGTTGCTCAAGTTCATGATGCTAGCACATGCTTGTAAAGCCGTTGAAGAGGGATACCTGCAAACCTTGGATGCCGCTAAACCACAGAAAGATATGGGAGATTGTGGTAAAGTAATTTCAGAGGATGAACAAAAAAATACGCATATCAATGCTTATTTGGTAAAAAATGGAGACCCGTCAGTTAAT
>CAZTYT010000271.1:0-3256 GCA_964618245.1 uncultured Legionella sp.
TGCTTACCCCTGCTATTTCGGTGATTAGTGCGGTAGAAGGTCTAAGCACACTTTCTGATTCTTTTACCCAATACATCTTACCGACTTCTGCGGTAATCCTTGCTCTTTTGTTTATGTTGCAATCAAAAGGAACTTCTAGCATCGGCTATCTTTTCGGCCCGCTAATACTTATTTGGTTTTGCACGATAGCCATTTTAGGACTAATTCAAATTATTGCTGCACCCATCGTGCTTAAGGCTATTAATCCTTATTATGCTTTTGAACTATTACGCGATACTGGATTCAAGGGCTATTTATTATTAGGTGGAATTTTTCTGGTGGTGACTGGAGGCGAAGCGCTCTATGCGGATATAGGGCATTTTGGTAAAAATCCAATCCGTGTCAGCTGGTTTTTCATAGTCCTTCCTTGTTTAATTCTCAATTATTTTGGACAAGGAGCTAATTTACTATTACATCCTGAAGCGATCAGTAATCCATTTTATATGATAGCCCCAGGCTGGTTTTCTCTACCCTTGATTATCCTGGCAACAATCGCCACCGTCATTGCATCTCAAGCGGTTATTTCAGCTACTTTTTCATTAACTAAACAAGCTGTATTACTGGGTTTATGCCCTCGTATTCCTATTGTACAAACGTCTAAAGAGCACTATGGCCAAATTTATGTGCCCCAAATTAATTTTATCTTGTTTGTGGGCACGCTGATTCTTTCATTTGCGTTTAAAACTTCTGATCACTTGGCTCATGCTTATGGAATAGCAGTCAATGCATATATGCTGATGGTGGATTTTATGGTGGTTTATACAGCTATTTCTATCTGGAAATGGTCAAAAATAAAAACCGTATTTATTTTTAGCATATTTCTCATTAGTGATCTTGCTTTTCTAGGCTCTAATACTCAAAAATTCTTTACAGGCGGCTGGGTCCCTGTCACCTTAGCGTTAATATTAGCGACCATTATGTATACATGGAAATATGGATTGGAGTACTTACGTAATAACTTCTATATGAATAAAACGGATATGTCTAAAATCCTTAAACAATTACAATATAAAAGTCTTAATCAATTACATGATCTAACCGCAGTATTTATTACTGACGTCTATGATAAAAGCGGGGGCAGTTTCCTGCATTTTTTAAAACTGAGTCGTTCAGTTCCCGAGCATGTTCTAATTGTAAATTATGCAGTAAATAATATTCCTTATGTGCATTATAGCCAGCGTTATGAAGTTACCTGCCTTGAAGAAAGAGTTTATACTATCACTTTACACTATGGATTTATGGAAACCATTTCCATTCCAAGGGCACTTGAAAGAGCTTCAGAAAAAAATATTTTGCCTTTCAAATTAAATATTGATCGCGCAACCTATATGGTAGAAATTCCTAATATTATGGCTTCAAAGAATAAAAAATCTTTAACTTTTTATTGGCAAGAGAGATTATTTGCTTTTCTAATTCGCAACTACTCAGCCAATTTAAATATCGAATTCTATAAACTGCCCTACAATAGGACAATTGCTATAGGCACTTATTATATTATGTAATCTCAGGAGTACCCTATGTGGTTTAATAACACCCTTATTTATCAATATGAACTGGAAGAAGGTTATGACTTAACAACTTCATTAGCAGAAAATATTCTTAAGCCCTGTCCACCGCATGCACGGTTTATTTATGGCTGGGCTCCTGTATTTAGTGATGAATTAGTGCAAGAGATTGCAGGTAGTTCTCTTATTTGTATGGGTAAGGAAGAACGGCTTTTACCACGTGGGGTCATTAATAAAATACTCGCAGAAAGAGTACAAATGCTGGAAATTCAACATGGTCGTACAATTAAACGTGCTGAAAAGGCACAAATTGCAGAGGATATTGAATTTGAACTGCTTCCTAAGTCATTTTGCATCCAAAAAAGGATGCTAGCGATTTTAGACAGTGTCAGTAAGCGAATTATTGTGAATGCCTCTAGCGCAAATCAAGCGTCACAATTGACTTCATTATTACGTAAATCTATTCCTGGTATTACTATTGAGCCATTATCTCTTAGCGAAAATCTGGCCTTACGTTTTGCAGAGTGGATACAAAATCCAGCTGCCCTGCCCTCGCAATTTCAATTAGCCTCTGACTGCATTTTATTTTCCCTGGATAATGAAAAAAAACGGGTACATTGCAAAGGTTATGAATTACCCGCTGATGAGGTATTAACTTTATTATCGCAAGGAATGGCAACTGCTGAAATTTCTTTAGTGTGGAAAGAAAGAATTCAATTAACTCTGACTCATGAATTTACTTTTAAGAAACTCAAGAGTCTGGATTACCTTATTGATGACTTTAATGAAATTAAGCAATTAGATGAAGAATTGCAACAGCGGGATGCTGCTCTGACATTATTATCTGGGGAGTTACGTGAATTAACAAATGATCTTTTGAATGCCCTGCAAATAAAAGCAATAGAGCCACAATTCGTCTAAACTGAAATCATATAAGGTTGGGCCTTGGCCTAAGACTTCTTAAATATAATTTTTAATAATACCTTGTTGGGCCAAGGCCCAACCTACACTCGAATAGGTCACTGAAAATGAGCACTAACAATTTACCCAATCACTTGGGTTCTTTTATTTGGCATTTTTTAAAACCATATCGTACTCTAGTTAGTTTGTTTGTCCTGCTTGCAATACTTGCTGGATTTTGGGGGCCATTTAACAGTTTATTAGTCAAAGCGTTTATTAATACCTTAGTAGCGAAGACAAATACAGATTTATCTTCACTCTATTGGATAGCTGGATTATTAGTATTGAACTTCATTGTTTTTGACAATATCACCTGGCGCACACTTGGTTTTTTAAACTACAAATATGAAGCAGTTATTAAAAATAAGATCATTAGTGAAACTTTCGAATATGTGCTGGGGTCATCTTACCAATTTTTTCAAGACAATTTATCCGGGCGAATTGCAGATCAAATCACCACTTTAGCTGATAATCTTGAAGTTATTCTTCACCGCATATCGGTAGACTTCATTCGTGGAGCCTCTTTGCTAATGGTTTCATTTATTACAGCTTATTACGTCAATGCTCTATTTTTTTATATTTTATTATTGTGGTTTGTTGCTTTTGCTTCATTTAGCATTTGGATGTCCGGACGCTTGGTTCATTTATCAGATGATCATGCGAGCAGTGAGTCTCTGCTCTCAGGTCAATTAGTCGATGCATTATCCAATCAAGCCAACATTCGTATTTTTTCTCAAAGGAAATATGAAGTA
>CAZTYT010000272.1:0-2203 GCA_964618245.1 uncultured Legionella sp.
GAGCGGCGGTCTCCAAAACCGCAGGTTGGGGGTTCGATTCCCTCCTGGCCTGCCAGTACATATAGTGTGAAAATTTGTGGGTGCGGTAAAATGGGGCAAAAAATTGAAACATCACTGGAGTCTACCGGTCGAGATCGCCTGATCTGGTCCGTCATTGTACTATTGATCGGCGCAAGTGTTGTTGCTAATTATTATTATAGTGAAATTGCATGGGCGCTTCGCGCAACCGGTTGGATATTAGTTGTTTGTTCTGCAGGTGCGCTCGCACTGCTAACGGCCCAAGGTCGTCACATCAAGGAATTTTCGAAAGAATCACGCATTGAATTACGCAAAGTCGTTTGGCCTACACGTCAGGAAACTATGCAGTCAACCATGATCGTCGTAATTATGGTTGTCATAACTGCGATATTACTGTGGGCAATTGATTCAGTGCTTATGTGGCTAATAGCGATGTTTACGGGGTAAATTTATGTCAGATGCTACTAAAAGATGGTATGTGATACAAGCGCGGTCTGGAAAAGAAGAGACAGTTGTAAAAATGCTTACTCATCGCGCAAATTTAGAGGGTATGGAGTACAAATTTGAAGAAATTGTAGTTCCTACTGAAGAAGTCGTTGAAATGCGTGCCGGAGTAAAGCATCGCAGTGAACGTAAATTTTTTCCGGGATACGTCCTTGTTCGCATGGAAATGGACGACCAAACTTGGCATCTCGTTAAAAATACACCCAATGTATTGGGTTTTATTGGCGGTGAAAAACCAGCTCCTATTCCTGATGCTGAAGCCGATAAAATTTTACAGCGCGTTCAAGAAGGCGCTGAAAAACCAAAACCGAAAATATTATTTGAAGCTGGAGAAGTGGTTCGTGTTACTGATGGACCCTTTGCAGATTTCAATGGCGTTGTCGAAGATGTCAATTATGAAAAGAGCCGACTACGTGTTGCTGTGTTGATTTTTGGTCGATCAACACCGGTTGAATTAGAATTTAGTCAGGTTGAGAAAAGTTAACCTGAGAGTGCAAGCCCTCAATCTTGAGTGCTTGTTTTGATGGTGGTAACACCTAACGGGGAGCTAATGATAATTAGCGATTGTACCCAAATGGAGAGAGTGTAATGGCAAAGAAAGTGACAGCTTATATTAAGCTGCAAGTCAAAGGCGGAATGGCAAACCCAAGCCCACCTGTAGGCCCTGCTCTGGGACAACATGGTGTAAACATCATGGGTTTCTGTAAAGATTTTAATGCTCAAACACAAAATCAGCACGGTATTACATTACCTGTTATTATTACGGTATATGCTGATAAAAGTATTACTTTTGTCATTAAAGAACCACCCAATACTTATTTTATCAAGAAAGAGCTGGGAATTGAGAAGGGTAGTGCTATTCCACAAACCGATAAGGTTGGAAAGCTTACTCAAGAGCAGTTGAGAAAAATTGCTCAAGCTAAAATGCCAGATTTGAACGCAGGTAGTATTGAAGCTGCGATGAAAATTATTGCGGGTTCAGCGCGAAGCATGGGTGTCGACGTTGAAGGAGGTAAACAATAATGACTACAAATAGAACTCCAAAAATTAGTAAACGTCGTCAGGCAATTAATAAGCTCATCGATTTTACCAAACAGTATCAGCCACTGGAAGCTTTTGCGCTATTGTCAAAATGTCCTGCTGCTAAATTTAAAAAGGGCGAAAGTGTTGACGTGGCGATTCGGTTGGGTGTTGATGCGAAAAAATCTGAACAGATGGTTCGTGGTGCAACGGTTCTTCCGAATGGTACTGGACGTGATGTGAGAGTGGCAGTATTTGCTCAAGGGCCAAATGCTGATAAGGCCAAAGCGGCTGGAGCTGATATTGTTGGCTTTGAAGATCTGGCTGAAACGATTAAACAAGGTAAGATGGACTTTGACGTTGTTATTGCAACACCTGATGCGATGCGTATTGTGGGTCAGTTAGGTCAAGTATTAGGTCCACGTGGTTTAATGCCTAATCCAAAAGTAGGCACTGTTACACCTGATGTTGAAACAGCTGTCAAGAATGCTAAGTCCGGTCAAGTTCGTTATCGAATTGACAAAGCGGGTATTATTCATTGTTCAATTGGTAAAGTTACGTTCACACCAGAACAGTTGAAGCAAAATCTTGATACATTAATTGCAGATTTGATTAAAGCGAAGCCAAGCATGGCTAAAGGTATTTACTTGCGTAAAGTCAT
>CAZTYT010000272.1:2213-3241 GCA_964618245.1 uncultured Legionella sp.
GTTACGACCACGATGGGTCCCGGACTTGTCTTAGATACCGCTTCGCTAGCGTAGATTAAAAGAATTCGCGGTTTTAGACAGCAATGTCTATACCGTCGGAGACCGCAGGTGCGACTGCCTAATGGAGTTGCTTAATAGGTTACCTAGCCTGCGCAGGCGGTGAACTGCGTTCTCACTCTAAGTTAGAGTTGAGAAATTAGATTCGCCAAATTGGGAGTCAGAATTGAATTCAGTGTCTGATGAAAGTTTGAACTGAGAGATTCTGATGTAATTGGAGGTTTATTGTGGCACTAAAACTTGATGCAAAACAGGCGATCGTCGCGGACGTTGCAAAGTTTGCAAGTAAGTCAATATTAGTGATTGCAGCAGAGTATCGTGGTTTAACGGTTGGTAAAATGACATCCTTCCGTTCTAAAGCACGAGACGCTGGTTTGCATGCGCAGGTGGTTAGAAATACTTTAGCCCGACGCGCTTTTGAAAATACTGATTTTGCTTGCATGAGCGAAGCTTTAGTGGGCCCAATTATTTTACTTTTTGCGCCTGAAGATCCAGGAGTTGCAGCGAGACTAGTACGAGATTTTGTGAAAGAAAATGAAATCTTTACTGTCAAGGCATTGGCAATGGGCGGTCAGTTGTTAGATGCAAAACAGCTTAATGCTGTTGCTGATCTACCGACTCGTGACCAAGCTATTGCTATACTCATGTCGGTTCTACAGGCTCCAACTGTGAAATTGGTGCGTACTTTAGCCGAGCCGCACGCCCAGATGGTTCGTGCATTTGCAGCTGTTCGTGATCAAAAGAAAGCTGCTTAATAATTATTTTTTGTGAGGAGACATTATAATGGCAACATTATCAAGAGCCGATATTCTTAACGCAGTCGCTGAAATGAGCGTAATGGATATTGTTGAGTTAGTTAAAGATATGGAAGAAAAATTTGGTGTATCTGCTGCAGCGCCTATCGCTGTTGCTGCTGATCCTGCTGCGGGCGCTGCTGCCGCTGTAGAAGAAAAAACCGAATTTGACGTCAT
>CAZTYT010000273.1:0-3232 GCA_964618245.1 uncultured Legionella sp.
GTAAATAAGTTAAGGCTGCCTCTGCCCCCAAGAAACTTTTTACCATTTTTTCCGCTAACAGAAGAAAATTATAAAGAATTTTTAATAAAAGATTATTTTTTTTCTGAACAAGAATTAAAAAAATAATCCATATCAAAGCTACAAAGAATACTACCAATATGTTTCTTCTTATTCGTTTAATGTATATCAACAAACTGCACTAATAAGTCTTAAGCCTTCTGCTGCAAATTATCTGAAAGGCAGGGATTGGTTTGATTCCATTGAGCACATGAATTCACTAAGCCATTTAATTTGGAAAAAAAAATTAAGTTATGATCAGGCATTCGCTACTTTAAATTCAACGAATGCAGGTCAGGCTCTCGCTATTGAGAAAGGATTTGAGCGAAGTGCTGTAGAAAATTTAACAAATGATCAGGCAATGGTTGTTGGTTATTTGTATAGAAGAGATATTACACCCGATGATGTGCGTGATTGTGCATGGTTAAATACACGAGATCATCAATTAGCTTTTATTCATCTTTTTACAAATCATTATTCACTGAAATCCACGAAAGATATTTTAAGTCAACTTAACGAGCATCAAGCGAATGCAATATGGAGAGGGCTTGCTGTGGTAGATGCAGCACAATTGACAGATGAATATCGATTAGAAGCATTAGTAATTTTAAAACACCATGGTTTAGATGCCACCCATTTAAAGAGTGAAGATTGGTTTAATTCTAAGACCCATGTTCAGGCGTTATGTTTGTTGATGGAAAAAAATGGTAAAAAGTTTCTTGGGGCAGAGGCAGCCTTAACTTATTTACGGAATCGCTCTTTAGATGATATCCATAAAATGATAGCTCAGCGTGTGAATGAGACGCTTGAAAAAAGAATGCAACATCAACAAATAGCAAAAGAATTTGATTGGACTCCTTCGCTCAGACCTTACTAGTCGTTTATAATTTAGGCAAATCGACAGCGGATTAATCTTGATGTGACTTTGTGCCAAATCATAATGATCTTATTAAGGAAAGTTTAAACTGTCGATTAGGATGATTTTGCTATTTATAAAATAAATGCTCATAATTAATAAATTAAAATAGCAGTAAGTAATATAAGGTTTATATGGATAAGTTAGTAGAAATAGCTAATTCACTCTTTGCAATAGCACAAAATGGTTTACTCTTTACTAAAGATGTTTTTGATAAAGAAAGATACCTGCAAATACAGAAAATTGCTGCTTCAATATTGGCTGAAAAATCCAGTTTTAGTTTTGATAAAATCATTGAGTTATTTAATGGAGAGAAAGGGTATGCAACGCCCAAATTGGATGTCAGAGGTGCTGTATTTAATGACAATAAGATATTATTAGTCAAAGAGCGTTCTGACGAGCTATGGACATTACCTGGTGGTTGGGTTGATGTGAACGAATCACCGAGTGAGGCTGTTTGTAAGGAAATATATGAAGAGTCAGGATTTAAAACAAAAGCAATAAAGCTCATGGCATTGTTTGATAAAAATAAACATGCTCATCCAATACAGTTACCACACATATATAAGGTGTTTTTCATCTGTGAATTGGTTGGCGGTGAAAAGAGGCCCAGTATCGAAACTTCAGAAATAGAGTTTTTTGAAAAAGATAAATTACCTGATTTATCCCTAAGCCGAGTGACCAAGTCTCAGATTGACAGAGCGTTTGAGCACAAACAAAATATGGAACTTCCAACTGATTTTGATTAATCGATTCGTGGGGATTAGATTATTTTAAAAAAATTCACTAGGGGATATAAAGGGATGATGTATTTGGCGGAGAGACAGGGATTCGAACCCTGGGAAGGTTGCCCTTCAACGGTTTTCAAGACCGCCGCATTCGACCGCTCTGCCATCTCTCCGACAGGCGAGAATACTAACTTAACCCCCATCTTTTTGCAAATATTTTTTTGTTTTCATTAACAAATAATTAAATAACTATAAGATGTTCGCAATTTAAGTAGTCCTAGGTATAATGTCCCCAATTTCTTGCCATACAATCCAAGGCAACAAATATAATAAAAAATAGGTGTAGGTTATGAAACGAATTCAAGTGTTATTCCTGATTGGGCTTATTATTTCTTTGTCTTCTTGTAAGACTTGGTGGAATAAGGATGATGAAGATAAAAACCCTTTTAAAGGGATGACAGCTGAGCAGCTTTACACTGAATCGCAAAAAGCTTTGCATAAAGGAGAGTATGCCAGTGCAATTAAACGGCTTGAAGCGATGGAAACCATGTATCCGTTTAGCGATTATACTGAAAAATCGCAAATGGATTTGATTTATGCTTATTATGAAAATGAGGATTATCCTGCTGCCGCCGCCACAGCAGAACGTTTTATTCACCTTTATCCACGCGCCAAACACGTGGATTATGCGTATTACATGCGGGGACTGGCTAATTTCCAGCAAACTCGTGGTGTTTTTGCTAAAATTTTCCCGATGGATGAATCTTGGCGTGATCCGGGTACGCAAACTCAAGCTTATTCTGATTTTGCTGTTTTCATTCAAAAATTCCCAGAAAGTAAATATAAAGCCAATGCTTTGCAGCGTATGATTTATTTACGTAATATGTTTGCACAACAAGAGCTGAATGTATCGAAGTTTTATTTTAAACGTAAAATGTACGTTGCTGCGATAGAGCGAGCCAGCTACCTCGTTAAAAATTACCCACAGGCTCCTTCGGTACAACAAGCTTTGGTTATTATGTACCGATCCAATAAGGCTTTGGGATTGAATAAAGCAGCAGAGGAAGCAGCTGCGGTGTATAAAGCGACTTACCATACGGATCGGATGGTAAAAGTTACTTTATAATTGATCTTTTAGTGTATTTATTTTTTTGGCCAAGGTACAACCTACAATTCATTGAAATTCACATGTAGGTTAGGCCTTGGCCCAACAGTAATTCTACAAGTAGCCTCAATCATCGAATAACTCATCATCCTTTTGTTTATCTGGTAAAAATCCGCCTACTTGCGCATCCCATAAGGTTTTATACAAACCGCCAAATCTTAATAGTTCGGTATGTGTACCGTCTTCAACGATATGGCCTTTGTCAAAGACTAAAATCCGATCCATTTGCAATAGAGTTGATAACCGATGTGCAACAACCAAGGTTGTTTTTCCTTGCATTAACTCCCAAAGACTTTCTTGAATATTCGACTCAGTGATTGAGTCTAATTGTGAGGTGGCTTCATCCAATATCAAAATAGGTGCATT
>CAZTYT010000274.1:0-821 GCA_964618245.1 uncultured Legionella sp.
TATCTGCTTTTGTTGCCTCCGAGCTAAAAACGGCATTTCAAATTGGTTTTATTATTTTTATTCCATTTTTAATTATCGATTTAGTGGTGGCAAGTGTCTTAATGTCAATGGGTATGATGATGTTATCACCTGTGATTATTTCCCTACCATTTAAGATCATGTTGTTTGTATTAGTTGACGGTTGGAATCTGATTTTAGGAACCTTGGCTGCCAGTTTTTCAATATAGGTGCAATGATGACCCCAGAAGTTGTGATCGACTTATTAAGACAAGGCACATCGCTGTTATTAATACTGGTGTCATTACTTATTTTGCCCAGTTTGATAGTTGGTTTGTTTATCAGTGTATTTCAAGCAGCAACACAAATTAATGAACAATCACTCAGTTTTGTGCCTCGTTTGATTGTTACGTTTACCACCCTGATTATTGCGGCACCCTGGTTAATAAGAGTTTTGACGGATTTTACGCAAAACATTATTGAATCCATTCCGCATTTGATTGGTTAATAATGATTACCTTTTCAGGCGACATTATACAGTACCTGATGATGTACTTGCTGCCATTTGTTCGCGTTTCATCCATGATGATGGCATTGCCCATTATTGGCACGCAATTAGTGCCAGGAAAAATCAGACTCATATTCAGTCTTGCATTAACGTATATTGTGGTTTGTTCTGGTAATGCCAGTGTTGCAATTAATCCGCAAATATCACTATTTACCTTGTTTTTTATCGTCATGCTGCAAGTCATGATTGGGGTATTAATGGGCCTTGTGATCCATATTATTTTCCAAACATTTATGTTGGCAGGGCGGTAAACGTA
>CAZTYT010000274.1:831-3230 GCA_964618245.1 uncultured Legionella sp.
GTTGGCAGGTCAAATTATTTCCATGCAGATGGGGTTGGGATTTGCTTCATTAATGGACCCACAAAATGGTGTTTCAGTACCCATTGTTGGGCAACTTTATATTATGGTTGCCACACTTCTTTATTTGACTATGAATGGTCATCTTTTTGTGATTGGTATTTTAGTTGATAGTTTTTTACAGCTGCCCGTTAATCAAATGGATATGTCAAGTATCGAACTGCATAAGTTTATTGACTTAGGCTCTTTTATGTTTGCCTATGGCTTAAAAATTGCGTTACCGGCTGTGATCACCATCTTAATAACCAATATCTCATTCGGTATGATGACCAAAGCAGCACCGCAGTTAAACATTTTTACCTTGGGTTTTTCGATTACGTTAATTGCTGGGATAGCTTTAATTTACATTTGCTTATCATTTATTGCTACCCAGTTTACTGAGGTTTCTGAAAAAGCACATTCAACGTTAGTTGCACTGATAGAGTAGAGCATGTCAGAAGAAAGAGATGACTCACAAGAACGCACAGAACAGGCCACTGCGCGGAAAAAGCAACAGTCTCAAGAACAGGGACAGGCGGCTCGTTCTAAAGATTTTAACACCTTAGTGGTGTTATTGTGCAGTGGTTTTTGTTTTATGGGCATGGGACGATCTGCCACTTTAAAAATGGAAGGGTTGTTTAGGGTAAACCTAGGTATTGACCCTAAGTTGCTTGTTGACCCAAGTGGAATGTTTATTGCGCTTAAAAATGCCATGTGGGGTGGAATTAGTATTCTAATGCCATTTTTAATTTTAATTATTGTTGTTTGCATTTTAGGGCCAATTGTTATTGGTGGTTGGGCCTTTTCTTGGGAAAATGTTTCATTGAAATTTGAACGTTTAAATCCAGTTAAGGGATTTTTAAAAATCTTCTCATTAAAAAATCTTGTTGAGCTTGTTAAGTCTATTTTTAAAATTATTTTAGTTGTATTGACAATGGCACTCATTGTCTATTTGTTTATGCGACGCATTATCTACTTTTCATCTGCCGACATTGTCACAGGGATCCAGCAATCGACTTCCATTTTAATATGGTCATTTATGTTACTGGTGGGTGCATTGATGATTATTACGTTATTTGATGTGCCATTTCAACTCTGGAATTTTCAACAAGAGTTAAAGATGACCAAGCAGGAAGTTAAAGATGAATACAAAGATACTGAAGGGAAACCAGAAGTCAAATCACGCTTAGCACGATTGCAACGCGAATTGTTAAAGCGACGTTTTGCTACGGAAGTTCCTAAAGCAGATGTGATTCTAACTAACCCGACTCACTATGCGGTAGCACTCAAATATGATCAGAAAGAAATGAAAGCGCCTAAAGTGATTGCCAAAGGTGTGGACTTTATGGCTGAGAAAATTATGGAAATTGCAAAAGCGCATTCAGTTCCATTAGTCGCGTTACCTCCTTTAGCGCGTAGTGTGTACTTTCACACCGAGATTGGTGACGAAATTCCATCTGAACTTTATGTTGGCGTGGCACAAGTCTTAGCATACGTCCATCAGTTAAAACTCTATAAACGTGGCAAGTTGAAGAAACCTAAATTACCTGAAAAGGTTGAAATACCACCTGAAATGGCGAGATAAAAATGGCAACAGCAAATAGTCTCATGAACATAAAGCAGTTGGCTAATATTGGCGTAGGGATACCGATCTTTGTGTTGGCCATGTTGGCGATGACGATATTGCCATTACCCCCATTTCTGTTAGACATTCTTTTTACTTTTAATATCACGTTAGCATTGATGGTATTACTGGCAGGTACCTATACTGCTAGACCACTCGATTTTAACGTATTCCCTACCATTTTATTGTTAGCAACGTTGCTACGTTTAGCCTTAAACATCGCATCAACGCGTGTTGTTTTATTAGATGGCCATAATGGTACCGACGCTGCCGGTAAAGTTGTGCAATCATTCGGTGAAGTGGTTGTCGGTGGTAATTATGCTGTCGGTTTTGTTGTGTTCTTGATTTTAGTCATTATTAACTTTGTGGTGGTCACTAAAGGTGCGGGCCGTATTTCTGAAGTAAGTGCAAGATTTACTTTAGATTCTATGCCCGGTAAGCAAATGGCCATCGATGCTGATTTGAATGCAGGTATTATTAGTCAAGAAGAAGCTAAACAACGACGTCATGAGGTTTCCAGCGAAGCAGATTTTTATGGAGCTATGGATGGTGCTAGCAAATTCGTTAGGGGTGATGCGATAGCAGGTATCCTTATCTTGCTGATTAACATTCTGGGTGGATTTATTATTGGCGTGGTTCAACATGATCTCGCCATGGGCGAGGCTTTTCGTGTTTATGGTTTATTAACGATTGGTGATGGCCTTGTTGCTCAGATCCCATCATTACTCCTTTCAACTGC
>CAZTYT010000275.1:0-3193 GCA_964618245.1 uncultured Legionella sp.
TCTTTGGCAATTAGCCGTGCTAAATCAATATCAAATCCTTTAATTTCCCCATGTTTTATGACTCATAAATCGCCCCCTTGATGGACTTTGCCAAAAACTTTGGCAGATAAGGAAAATAAATTAATAAATCCTTCTGCATCGTATTGGTTATAAATTTCATCCTCTTCAAAAGTGGCTAATGCTGGATCATGTAAACTAACTGGTGAATGCATCCCTTGAGGAATAATATTGCCTTTAAACAACTTTAACTTCACTGTGCCACAAATATAATCTTGAGTAGAATCAATCAATGCATCCAATGCTTTTTTAGCAGGTGAAAACCATCGTCCTTCATAGACCAAATTAGCGTATGTATGTTGAATAGACTGTTTTAGATGCAATGTCGCTCTGTCTAAACATAAACTTTCTAACATTAAATGAGCTTTATATAACACAGCTGCTGCTGGTGCTTCATACACGCCACGAATTTTCATTCCCACCAAACGATTTTCAACAATATCTGCCACGCCAATTCCATGTTTACCAGCAATATCATTTAACTTATTGAGCAAAGCAACAGAAGTCATACAGGTTCCATTAAGTGAAACTGGAACTCCTTTCTCAAAATCAATCGCCACTAACTCTGATTGATCCGGGGTTTGCTCCAAAGCGGTAGTCATTAATAATAGATCTTCTGGTTGAGGTTGCGTCGGATCCTCCAAAACCCCTCCTTCATGAGAGATATACCATGCATTATGATCTCGGGAATAAGGTGACTTAGGTGTTACTGGGACTTCTATACCATGCTCTTTGGCGTAAGCGATAGCCTGTTGTCGTGATTTGATTGACCATACTCGCCAAGGAGCGATAATTTGAAGTTCAGGAGCTAAGGCTTTGATCGTATATTCAAAGCGAACTTGATCATTGCCTTTTCCAGTCGCGCCATGTGCAATAGCATCGGCTTTTTCTTGTCGTGCAATTTCCACTAATTTTTGAGCAATTAAGGGGCGGGAAACCGTGCCTAAAACATATTGATTTTCATAAAGCGCGCCAGACTTCACTAATCGCCACAGATAGTCATTAACAAATTCCTCTTGCACATCCAAAAGATAAGCTTGAGTTGCCCCACTTTGTTTTGCTTTCGCTTGAATGGCAAGCAAGTCCTCACTCTGCCCAAGGTCACAAATAACAGCAATAATTTCAGCCTGCTGATAATTCTCTTTTAGCCAAGGAATCATGACCGAAGTGTCCAAACCACCGGAGTAGGCCAATATAATTTTCTTCATCTGTTGTGTCATTACTTACTCCTTATAATAAGGTTTTAAATAGTTAACCGGATCTTTTAACTTTGCTGGGACAACATCAGCCACTAACATTCCATCTTTTAGCACTATCAATCGTGTCGCTATTTTGCTTAGAAAAACGATATCGTGAGAAGCAATAACAATAGTTACGCCTAACGATTTAATAGAATTTAACAAATCAATCACACCATCTATAGCGACTAAATCCAAACCAGATGTAGGTTCATCACAGAGCAATAAATCAGGACTCATCATTAAACTCCGCGCTAAAGCAACGCGTTGTTTTTGTCCTCCAGAAAGTTGATAGGGATAGGCTGATGCTTTATCACGAATGCCTAAGCTTTGAAGTAAGCAATACGCCTGTTCCTCATGTACTATTGTTTTATGATGTAATTGGGGGGCATACACCAAATTTTGAAGTACTGTCATATGAGGAAAAAGTTGAAAATCCTGGAACATAAATCCACTTTTCCCCGAGCATTCAATAAAGCCATGATCAAGTGTTTCCAATTGTTGGATGCATCTTAACAAGGTGGATTTTCCACTACCTGAAGAACCCGCTAACCCCAAAATTGTTTGTGGTTGAACTTCCAGACTTATTTCTTTTAATACCGCCGTATTGCCAAACATTTTGCAGGCATCATTTATTTTCAACATAAGGACTCCTTACTTCTAACTCTCTGACCTAAATATTCAATAAGAAGGACTAATCCGTAATAATAAATCGCTGCGATACATAAAGGGGTGAAATAGGTGAATTGTTCCGCGGCAACTGACTGCGCCCTGCGCATCAAATCCATGCCTCCGATTGTTGCTATTAAAGCTGTTTCTTTAAGCAAAGCGATAATTTCATTAATAAAAGCCGGTAAAATATTCTTAATCACTTGAGGAAAAAGAATATCTTTCCATAAATAATATTTTGGAATTTGTAATGTTTTGCCCGCTTCAAATTGACCTTTGGGCAAGCTCTCAATACCTGCCCTTAGAATTTCAGCAATATAAGCAGAACTATTTAAACCAAAGGTAAAAAAACCTGCTGTCAACATATCCGGCTTTAATCCAATTAATGCAGGTAAAGCAAAATAGGCGAAGCTTAGCTGTAAAATTACTGGTGTTCCTCTCATTACAGAAATAAAAGCGGTAATAAAAAAATTGGCAAAACCATGGTAGCGACATAAAGCAAGAATAGTTCCTAAGATGGTTCCAATAATTATTGAACCGGTCAAAAGAGACAACGTGGTAACAATGCCTTTGCCAATAAATAAAATATCTGGAATTAGTTCTTGCATAGCTCACCTCCAAACCATTTTTTCTTGAGTTTGGCCAATTCACCCTTTTGCTCAAGATCCTGTAAAACCTGATTAATTTTGGCTGTTAAAGTGGAATGTTTATGAAGTGCTATGCCATATCCATTTTCAGATTTGGAGATAATTGCAAAAGATAAACCTGGATTTTTCTGGCTAAATACAGCGCCTTGAGCACCATCCATTAATACTGCATTAACATGCCCCGCTTTTAGTGCTGCAATGGCTTGGTTATTATTATCTACCACCATCATTTGCGACTCAGAGACTTTGGCTTTTAACCAAATCTCCATAGTACTGCCTAATTGCACCGCTATTTTTTTAGTTAACAATTGCTGCACATTATTCACTGGTTGAGCCTCATTGAATACCACAGCAAGGCTCTCAAAATAATAAGGTTCCGTGAAATCAAAATTCTGTTTTCTTTGCTCAGTTATGGTTAGTGTAGAAATTGCTGCATCCACTTGGTGGGTACTTAAAGCTGGCAAAATACTGCTAAACTGCATACTTTCGAAGACTGCCTCTTTTCCTAGCTCTTTGGCAATTAGCCGTGCTAAATCAATATCAAATCCTTTAATTTCCCCATGTTCATTATATTCAAATGGT
>CAZTYT010000276.1:0-3180 GCA_964618245.1 uncultured Legionella sp.
ATGGGCTAAATCCAGTTTAGCTTGCTCCCACTCTGCTTTGGCAACTAAATAGGTGGGGTGTTGTTCTACAGGCGCATCAATATTCCCGGCTAAAGACTCTGCCATGCTTTGCAAGTTATGTTCGCTGGTTATTATCTGTTGTGCTGCAATCTCGGCACTTTCACTAGCCTCATCCAGACTTGATTGTGAAGCAAAATGTTTGGCAGCTAAATCAAGTTGGCGTTGTTTATTGCGCAAAGAAAAATTATATTTAGTACGTGCAAGCGCCATTTCTGCTTGTTTTTCTCTATAATTTGCTTTGAGGGCCAAGAGATCAAGTTGCACTTGTTTTAATTTGGATTCTGCTTTAGCTAAAGTGACTTCAAACGGCTTGGGATCGATACGATAAAGCAACTGATTCTTTTTTACATTCTGGTTTTCCTGGACGTAAACATGCTGAATCACTCCAGAAACCTGGGGGCTTAGCGGAATCAAATCCGCTTTAACATAAGCATTATCGGTTGAAACATAACGTCCCCCTAATAGATAAAAAATGGTCCCTAAAAAAAGAAAAGCTACAGGCACAACGACCAACAGAATGAAACGCTTAGTCCAGAAGGTTGGTGACGCAGTTATGGAAGCGGATTCTTTTTGTTCGTGATGCATTTTATTCATTTTGGATTCTGAGTTATCATTCATGCACCGTATAATAGCAGGTTTTTTATGCAAATCACTGAAAAATTAGTAACCCCAGGCGAGCACGCTATGTTTTTATCAGGCTTAGCTGGTCGAGTTGAAGCGGTTTTGACAGTTCCAGAACGTATTTCTTCGACAACAGTTGCATTGCTAGGGCATCCACATTCATTGCAAGGCGGGACAATGAATAATAAAGTAGTTACTACTTTAGCTCGCTCTTTCAAAGAATTAGGTATTCCTTCCTTGCGTTTTAATTTTCGTGGTGTTGGCCAATCGGAAGGAGTTTACGATGCAGGTATAGGCGAAAGTGAAGACATGCTGATTTTTGCCCGTGCCTGGCAGATTGAACAGCCAGAAGTAGATTTTATATTTGCGGGTTTTTCCTTTGGCTCTTACGTTACATATCGCGCAGCTGCGCAATATCCGCATCGGTTACTAATTTCAGTAGCCCCAGCAATTCATCACTATGACTATCAAGAATTTAACCCCGCCCCTTCCCCTTGGTTAATTATTCAAGGTGAGGAAGATGAGGTGGTTCCTGCCAAGTTGGTTTTTGAGTTTGCAAAATGCGCCCAGCCAGAGATTCCAGTGATTCATTTTCCTGATACGACGCATTTTTTTCACGGCAAGTTGATTGAATTGAAAGCTAAGTTGACAGATTACCTCCTGACCCAGGTTAAGCCACTATGACATTGATGACTCAGTATGACGCGGCTATTGCACGCGGAGAGATTAATGATGATCCTTTGCAGCGAACGATTTTATTGCATATGGAGCGATTAACACTTGAGTTGCAAAAAACTAAATCCTCCTGGTTACCCCAATGGTGCAAGAGTCCTGTGGCTGGTTTATACATTTATGGTCCAGTAGGGGCGGGGAAAACCTATCTGGTGGATTTATTTTATGAATATGTTCCAGAACGCAGAAAAGCTCGTTTTCATTTTCATCACTTTATGCAGCAAATTGATGCGCAATTACGGCAATTACAAGGGCAAAAAGATCCTTTAAAAAAAATTGCCAAAAAATTGGCAACATCAGTACGAGTGCTTTGTTTTGATGAGTTTTTAGTCCACGATGTCGCGTATGCGATGATTTTGGCTGAGTTACTACAGGCACTTATTGCTCAAGGGGTGGTGTTAGTTATTTCTTCCAACACTAAGCCTGATGATTTATATGCAAATGGAGTACATCGTAAGCGTTTTTTACCGGCCATTGCCGCGATTAATAAGCATTGTGAAGTACTTAATTTAAATGAACCTAGAGATTATCGTGTAGGGCGAGAACCTTTAGTGGATGCCTATTTGTATCCTTTAAATGAAGAAACCAGCCAACAAATGGCAAGACAGTTTGCACAATTAGCTGGTGAAATTCAGAAGCCTGGGGTAATTCAGATTCAAAATCGGGATATTCCTTATTTGCAGCGTGGAGAAAAAACGATTTGGTTTGCTTTTGACATCTTGTGCAATTTACCGCGTAGTCAGTTGGATTATTTGGAAATGGCGGATAAATTCGACAATATTTTTATCAGTGATATTCCTGTTTTAACTGAGAAGCATACGTTACAAGCCATTATGCTCATTCATTTCATTGATGTGATGTATGATCGGGGAATTAATATTATTATTTCAGCAGCAGTACCGGTTGAGGAGTTGTATGTAAAGGGGGAAATGCTAGAGACTTTTAAACGGACTTTAAGTCGTTTATTGGAAATGCAATCAGTGGATTATTTAAGCCGTCATCCCAAACGACAAATACAAGAAATGATATGAGCGAATAAGTCGGGTTTGAGTCTAGCAAGATGCGGCATGTATAATTTTTTTCTTAATTGAGAATGATTCTCGATATCATTTGTGTTAGAATTTACTTATTTCAACCATAATTTGATTTCTATGCGAATTACTGAGTTAATCCCAGGTGATAAAGCACGCTTAATAAGCTTTGGTACCACGGATTTACAATATCGACGCAGACTTTTATCTTTGGGTGTTACTTGCGGTACAGAATTTATAGTCGTAAGAATTGCTCCTTTAGGATGTCCTATTCAAATTGAGGTTCGAGGCACTGCACTAACTTTACGTAAAGAAGAAGCGAGTCAGTTGATTGTGGAGCAGACATGACCCATGTTTTGTTAGTAGGTAACCCTAATTGTGGTAAGACCACTTTGTTCAATGCCTTGACTGGTGATAATCAGCGTATAGGTAACTGGCCTGGTGTTACTGTTGAAAAAAAAACGGGTTCATTTTTATTAGCTGAACAAGCAATTGAAATTACGGATCTACCTGGGGTTTATTCATTAACATCTACCCAAGAGGGAACAAGCCAAGATGAGCAAATTGCAGCACACGCTATTGTCTCTTTAGCCGCGGATTGTATTATTAATGTGATTGATGCAAGCCATCTGGAGCGTCATCTTTATTTGACTAGTCAGCTGTTAGAGTTGGGTAAACCCGTAATTGTTGCTTTAAATATGATGGATTTAGCCCTGCAACAGGGTATTACTATTGA
>CAZTYT010000277.1:0-208 GCA_964618245.1 uncultured Legionella sp.
GTGTGGCGTATATCGCCGAAATTAAGGCCGATATCCAGCAACTAACTCAGCAGAAAAATCATCGTAGTGCCCTGTATCTGGCTACTAAAATTCAACAAAAAATAAATGTTCTCGTGGGCATATGCCAATTAAACAGCCATAAAGAAAAAAAAAATGAAGAAAAGGCTTCTTTTGGTATAAAAATGCTAAGTACAAGGCAGCAGTGGAT
>CAZTYT010000277.1:218-1008 GCA_964618245.1 uncultured Legionella sp.
GCTGCTTTGGAGGAGCAACAGCAAGCGATGGCAAAAACGTTTGCTCGGGTGCAGCGGAACGGTGAAAATACCGCCTTAATCCTACAATTACAGGCTGATTTGGGTGAGATCGAGCGTCGTCTTACTCTAGCTCGGGAAACATTGCTTCGTGCTATTTCTTAGGTTTTGATACATCATTATCTTTTGTTAAAAGTAGTAATACGGTAAATTAGATGCACCTTGATTGCTGTAAGTATTCACGAAGTAGGTGAATTTTGTCGTTGCGAGCCTGGGCGAAGCAATCCCGAACAATACTTTGTTATGACCCTGTACGGGATTTTGTTACTGATCACCAATTATAAAAAGGAGCTTTTCATGTCAGATAAATTTTTACAAATTACTACTGGTATTAGCACGCAATTAGCTAAAATGCGCAAAGAATTGCCTGAAGTTATGGCTGGTTTCTCCGCTTTAGCGCAAGCGGCAACCAAAGATGGCGCTTTGGATAAAAAAACCAAGGAATTAATTGCTGTTGCATTAGCTGTTGCTAATCACTGCCCTGGTTGCATTGGTTTTCATACCCAGACCTTAGTTAAACTACAAGCAACAAGAGAAGAGTTATTAGAGACATTAGGTATGGCAGTTTACATGGGGGGCGGGCCTTCTTTAATGTATGCCGCAGAGGTTTTAGAAGCTTTTGAAGAATTTAGTAAGTAGGACGTGTCACTTAATATCTCGTCATCCTTTGCTGCATTGGATGACGGATAATGGACTAATCGAATTAGCGTTTCACCAATTTTTATACCTATTT
>CAZTYT010000277.1:1018-3144 GCA_964618245.1 uncultured Legionella sp.
CAACTACAGGAGCCATTTCAGCCTTGGCAGCCGTATTGGCTTTACACGGATATTGTTTTGCCACACCAACCCAGGCAACTTGCGAGACTGTCATCGCATCTTTATCACTTTGTTGACTGGTAAGCTCTTTATAAGTTTGTTGAATTAATTCATTTAATTGAATTGAATTAAGTTGTACACCTGGTGGTAAACAAAAAAGAGGATTGCCCTGTCTTCTGGCAACATCATTGGCTTGAATCATTGTTTCCACAATGCTTTCACTAGTAATTGCCAATACATGGCGTGCTGAACGAGCCCAAGCCTGAGCTTGTGGATCTGCCTTGATTTCCATTTGTGGTATATTGTTGGCTATATTCATATAGCTTTTAATCGTATCAGCGTTTACCGTATGACAAAGCAAAATCCAGCTGATTAAGAATAGACGCATGTTGGCTCCTTAACTAAATACCATGTGGCTTGATTAAGCCCAGTTTAAAAGCAATTAATAAAAAGATAAATAAACCAATAGAAATACTTATGCGAATAGTTAAGGCTTTGACCGTGCGTTTGGTATTGCCTGAGTCGCGTATTAAAAAGACGAGTCCGCTTGCTAGAGAGCCTGCAATAAGAATCATAGTAAAAATAATGATAAGTTTGGTGATCATTTGGTATACTCCATCGCTTCCCGTATAATACACCCAAAATCAAGTCGCCTAAAATGTAGAGCTTTCTAAATGATTTAGGTGTATGTTAATTTTTTGAGCAATCGCTAAATATGCTTAGTGTAACCTTTTTTAAAGTTCGTTTCACCCCAAGTTGGAAGATGCTAATTCTTACTGCAGTATTAGTGTCATTATTCTTACGTTTGGGGTTTTGGCAGCTACATCGAGCCGATGAGAAAGAGCAAATGCTTGCAGCGCAAAAAGAACAAGAACAACTTAATCCCATTCAGTGGGACGGCCAGCAACAATTGCCTTTGCAATATCAACGCCTTAAAGTGGAAGGGCATTATTTACCCCAAGTTTTTTTATTAGATAATCAACATTATCAGCATCAATTTGGGTATAATGTGGTATCTGCTTTTGAAATGGCTGATGGTTCAGTCATTATGGTAGATAGAGGATGGGTTCCGGGCGATCTTTCTCGGCAAGTGGTTCCTGAAGTTAAAATTCCGCAGGGCGACCTGCAATTAGCAGGCATGGCTTATTTTCCTAATAAAAATCAATGGATTTTAGGGCCGAATTTTGAGCAAAGAGCCAATAATACGATTATTTTTGAGCGTTTTGACAAAAAATTATTAAGTCAAGTTTTGCAAAAAGCAGTCTATCCGTTTATTATTCGCCTTGATAAACAAAATGCACATGGATTTGTGAGGGAATGGAAAATTGTTTCCATGCCTCCGCAACGGCATTTAGCCTATGCACTGCAATGGTTTGCTATGGCTTTAGTGCTGTTGATTATCTTTGTTGCCTTAAATCTGAAGAAAAGAAATGAAGAAAAAGTCCAATAAGTATTATGTCTTATTATTATTGATAATTACGTTTGCTGCGCCAGGTGTTGCCGCTTATTTATTTTATCAACACCCTGGCTGGTTAGGTATGACTAAAGTAAATAGAGGCGCTTTATTAAATCCTCCAGTGGCACTTAATCAATTGGATAGTCAAAAAAAAATGGCGAATTGTTTTTTGGAGTCCGGTTGCTTGTGAGGCGGATTGTTTACGTCAGTTGGATATTTTGGCCAGAGTTCGTTTGGCTTTGGGGCGCAAGCTTTATCAAGTTGATCAGTTGCTTATTTTGAGTGATAAACCCGACGTGCTGCCATCCCAGGCGATGGCTACTGTAAAAACATTGGATTTCCATGTCGCTCAATTATCAGCAGAAGAGGTCAATGCTCATGCCGATTTATTGGCGGACAAAAAAGTATTTTTGCTCGATCCTCATAATTATCTGGTGTTAAGTTATCCAGCATTAGGTAATCCTGACGACATTTATAAAGATTTAAAGTTATTGCTTAACTCAACCGAAAAGAGTGATTAATTGAATGCAGATTAAATTAATACGTAACGTAGCAACTGTTGCTGTCCTTCTATCATTATTTGTAGTGATGTTAGGTGCTTATACCCGTTTAACCGATGCGGGTTTAGGGT
>CAZTYT010000278.1:0-3132 GCA_964618245.1 uncultured Legionella sp.
CATGGGGGATGCAGCGTTTAATAACATTAAATCAAATTTCTCACTGGTTGCTATGCAGGTGGGGATGAACAAAATAATTACAGCATAGTAATATGCGTCTGGCAATAGTTACAACACATCCTATACAGTACAATGCTCCGTGGTTCAGGCTACTGGCTCAGCAGCAAGGTATTGAGGTGAAGGTGTTTTATACCTGGGAAGCCTCACAAACCTTGGCTAAGTACGATCCCGGCTTTGGTCGTGTGATAGAATGGGATATTCCATTGTTGGATGGGTATGAATACACGTTTGTGAAAAACGCATCTGCTAATCAGGGTTCACATCACTTTAAAGGAATCGATAACCCGACACTCAATACAGAAATAGAACAATGGGGAGCCGAAGCTGTGTTAGTATTTGGGTGGGCATATAAAAGTCATCTGTCCTGCATGAGATATTTTAAAGGAAAGATTCCGGTATTGTTTAGGGGTGACTCTACATTGCTCGATGAAACCGCGGGACTGAAAAAAATACTCAGACGGCTGTTTTTAAAGTATGTATACAGGCATGTAGACTTTGCATTTTATGTAGGGCGTAATAATAAGCAATACTATCTGGTACATGGGCTTAAAGAGAAACAGCTTGTGCATTTGCCACATGCAATAGAGAATGAGCGATTTGCCGATGCAGCGGGAGAACATACTGCCAAAGCAAAGCAATGGAAAACTGAACTTGGAATAGAAGATTGTTTTGTTGTACTATTTGCAGGGAAGCTTGAACCTAAAAAGAATCCTAAGTATATTATTAAGTTGGCAGAAATACTGACTGATAAAAAGATACGTTTCATACTTGTAGGCAACGGCGTTATGGAAGCTGATTTGAAACAAGCAGCTGCAAAAGATGAGCGAATTATTTTTGTGGGATTCCAGAATCAACAAAATATGCCAGTTGTCTATAGATTGGCAAATGTGTTTGTATTGCCGTCAACAGGCCCCGGCGAAACTTGGGGGCTTGCAATCAACGAGGCAATGGCTAGTGGTCTGCCTGTTATTGCATCAGATAAAGTAGGAGGAGCTATAGACCTTATAACTGATAATGGCATAGTAATATCGCCAAACGATGTGGTAAGTGGTGCGAAATATATCGAGTCACTACTAAGTAATTCACACGTTCATAATCAACAAACAAGAAAATCGGAAATGCACATACAAGCATTTTCTTTTAAGATAATAGTAGATAATATCAGCTCATTTTTAAGAAAAATAGAATCTGATAGAAAAGTACATTAAATATAATGGCGCTGGATTTAGAAAGTAATATAACCCTAGATAAAAAAGCATCGCGTGTTATCCCCGTGATGGTTTGTTTTATCATTTATGCATTTTTTTTCAGAGTATTTGTGGCTCACCATTTTTTCTGGATTTATATTATTGGTTATCATTCACTCACTGCAAAAACCTTACATACCACCTGTACTTGTATATTTATTTGGCTTCCATTGGCTGCAGGTGTTTTCATCCATCAACTATGCAGACTATTCGGGATTGACGCTAGACGAGGCATTTGGAAGTAAGGATCTGGAGTATTTGTTTTGGGTTACAATGTTACAAATAGGAGTGATGGCTGTGTTTCTTTCCAGAATCTTTGAGGTCAAATTCAACCCTAATCTACAAATACTAAGGGATGCGGCTGAACGATTAAACGTCAGAAAAGTATTGTATGCATATGGTATTGCAACACTGATATTCCCCACGCTTATTGCTGCTACTTATTCCAACTCCTCTCTTAATCAGGTAGTACAGTCTTTTGCGGTAATTCGTAAGGTGTTGTTGCTGATGTTGATTTTTATTTATTTCCTGAGAGATACAAAGTATAAGAATACGATTATCATTTTAGTGGTTCTTGAATTTGTGCTAAGCTTCGCATCTTATTTCTCCAACTTTAAAGAGATTATCTTCTTCGTAGTTTTTGTATATCTCACAGTAAAGCCTGAAATAAAAAGCAAGCAAATTGTTTTGCTTATACCGCTAGGTATATTATTAATGAGCTTTCTTGTATTTTGGTCTGGCGTAAAAGAGGGCTATAGAAACTTCCTTAATCAAGGTAACAGGCAGCAACAGGTTAATGTTAGTAAGGTAGAAGCCTTAGATTATCTGGTTGACAAATCTGTAACCTTTGATGTAGACTCTTTTCAGGTAGGTGCAGAAAAACTACTGCACAGGTTGCAATACATGCAGCAGTATTCATCTGTTTATGAGCGTGTACCGGGGTTCATCCCTTTCGAAAATGGTAAGAATATTACCAGTACTATTGAGTTTTTGACTATGCCGCGTTTCCTCAATCCGG
The DNA here is from genome assembly GCA_964618245.1 of uncultured Legionella sp. Lineage (GTDB taxonomy): Bacteria > Pseudomonadota > Gammaproteobacteria > Legionellales > Legionellaceae > Legionella. The sequence continues at coordinate 2,326 of CAZTYT010000278.1, forward strand.
AAAAGAAAATACTTGACCCCTCTACAAAAACATCATATTATACAGGCAAACGATTTGCCAATGCAGAGCAGGGTACGTCTATTTCTATGGGGTATTTCTGCGATTTGTATATAGACTTTGGCCTTTGGCTAATGTTTATACCGCTGCTTATCATCACATTTATGATAGGCAAAGTGTCCAACTATATCATCAATTCAAACAAATACAATCTCATATTTACCTACTCTCTCTTTATTGGTACTATACTTAGTTGTGGTACGTTCGAGTCGGATATAATATTTTATCTGGGTAGTGTGAGGAACTATACCGTGTTTATGCTATTGGGTAACTTCTTGCTATTCCCATATTTGAATAAATACGTGAAAGCGTAGATGAAAATCTTTATCACTTATGAATACTTTCTGCCTGCCTACAAAGCAGGTGGTCCTGTGCAATCATTAGCAAATCTTATTGCTAATTACAGTCATGCATATATATATATCTATTGCAGGAATACAGATTTAGATGGGACTATATTAGATGTAATAACTAATGAGTGGGTACAATTCAATAAGCATACTAAAGTGTTCTACGCGTCAGGTAAAAGTGAATGTTCTGTATACGATTTATTGAGAGAAGTAGAGCCAGATGTAATATTTATAAATGGTATTTTCTCTCCTGCATTTAATCTGAAACCACTCCTGTGGTCGGGAGATGCACATAAAGTGGTATCTGCAAGAGGAATGCTCCACCCCGGTGCGCTTAGCCAAAAGTCGCTTTTACTGGGCTGTATCATGCAATGACTGTCCGTCAGCACACTCAGCATTT
>CAZTYT010000279.1:0-3114 GCA_964618245.1 uncultured Legionella sp.
ACTTTTATAGTAAATAAAAGAAACAGCGAAGTGATGATTGCTTTCATAATCTTTATATGTTATTAAATTTTCATTTCCTCTTTTGTAATGACGTAGGTAAAATGCGGCAATTTTTTGCCATTCAAGTCAAGTTCAACCGCTCCGACTTTTTTAGCGCCGAGCTTCATCGTTGCTTTTTGTGATCTTATATTATTTGTACCAATTTGAAAAAAAACTTTATCCACATATTGAAAAGCATGATTTAATAATAATTTCTTGGAAGATTGATTATATAATCCACCCCAACATTCTCTGATCAAAAAGGTGTAACCAATGCCAATACTGGATGATTCGGGTTTATAATCATGATAACGTGTAGATCCAATAACTTTCCCACTCTTTTTATCTAACATTATAAAAGCAGATTTGGAAGCGATGGCGTTATCAAAATAAAGTTGAAATACATCCTTTTTATATCTTTCCTTTTCAGGATGTTGTTCCCATATAAGTGGATCAGACGCGGCTTCATAAAGCGCTTCAAAATCTGCTGTTTGTAATGGAAGTAATTGTATCAAATCATCTTCCAAAAGCGCTGGCTGCCAATTAATGGTCGTTGGTATCATTCTTATAATTTAAGGAAACGGAGAGCCAGAATCCTGCAAAAGTATTTTCTTAATTACCACTATCTGCCCCAAATGATAATGACAATGCTCTATAATACCGTGCATATTTCTATAATAATTGCCATATTTTTTATCTGAGAAGTCTTCCCAAAGCTTAGATTCTGGTAACTGCGCTACTAAATTGGCAAAGTTTTCCGCTTCTGTGAAAGTCTTATTTAATAGATTGTCCCAATCTTCTTTTGATTGGATGGGCGAAAGGTCAAAACTATATTTATCATGTGCATCAAGGGGCGCACCTTGTAAAACTTGCAGCACCGCATTTACATAATAATGGATATGAAAGACAAGTACTGCTATCGTATTTAAATTATACACTTTTGTAATAGCCTGTTGCCAAGTTACATCTGCCAAAGTATCTTTCAGATTAACCGCAGTCCAGTTACCCCCAAAATGAATGTCTCTGAAGTGTTTCGCGATTTGAGTAGATAAATTCATAGATTTTTATGTTTCTTATTACATCCGGTGTAACTGCTATTTACTTTTTCTTTTTTGGTTTTGGTAGAGGCAATTCTTTTACAGAAATCCTGACCAGCTCGCTTAACCATTCTCTATCCTCCAGTTTATCTTCAATCAAAAAAACTCGGTTTTGCCCCTTTGTAAGGAGGTGCTTCTATTACATTCCCTATAAAGACTCGCCCTGATTCGGTGGGTTTGATAAATAACTTGTTATCACAGATCAATCCAAACAATTTTTCACCCGAGTATAATGCATACTCTCCAAACATTTTTTTAGCTGTTATTAATCCTTCCGCATTTTGGATTTGATCTACCACATAATCCACAAAATTTTGATCAGATGCCATGATATTATGCTTTTTATTTAAAAGATGGATTAAAAATTAAATAATACTATTAACTATCGACTCTTTACTATTAAAACTATTCAACTCCTTATCCAATTTATGCCACCCGCAAAATCTTTTCCATCTTCCGCCCTTTCGCTAATTCATCCACCAATTTATCCAAATACCTTGCCTGTTGCGTTAAGGGGTTTTCGATTTCCTCTACCCGATAGCCACAGATTACACCTGTAATGAGAGAAGCATTAGGATGTAAGGAAGCATGTTGAAAGAATACTTCAAAAGTTACTTTTTTTTTCAATGAGTTCTTGCAGCTTTTTTTCATCATAACCCGTGAGCCACTCAATTACTTGATGCAATTCTTCTTTCGTTCTGCCTTTCTTCTCGACTTTTGTAACATAATGCGGATATACCGATGCAAATGTCATTTTTGCAATACGCGCATCATGGTTGTTTGTATTATTCATATATTGTATTATGCGTTAATAAATATTTGGCATGAATAAATGATAACTTATCTTTTTACTAAACACTTAGGCTTCAATTAAATGCAACTACCGACTTTCAACTATTCGACTATTATCTCCATTTATTTTAGCCTTTCTAATTGACCTTTTCTTTTTACTATATTTTTATAATCCCACTGAATTTCTTTTGACTTTTTCAGCCAATGTTTAAGCTCTTCTATATTAATTTGTTCGACCATTGTATAAAAAATAGAAGCGTCTTTAAATTTTTTGCCAAGCACCTTTAATTTTTCCTCTTCAAAACTCGCGCCACTCCAAAACATCAACCGCACACCTGCTTTCTGTTTGCTATAACCAACAATCGGATTGTCATCTAAAAACCAAACGGGATGGGCGTGCCAGATTTTGCTTTCCGATTCAGACAGTTCGCTATCAATGATCCTTGCAAGAAGGGTACAAATTTCTTTATCAACCGCTGTTTGACTATCATTATAGGCTTGGATTGCTACGTTCATTATATTTACTAAATGTTTTTAGATTGTATTAAATAATTTGTTGACTTATATGATCATCTTATATTGATATAAACAATTCTGGTATTACCGAAGATTATTACCTCTTGCTTTCTTTTTCAACAATAGGAATAATATATTTCAAAAGCATTTCAAAAGGAAGCTTACCTCTCCAGTTGCCATAATTGCTACCTGTAAATACTGCTGTTAGATTATATGCTGGAAGCAACATCATATATTGCCCGCCATTTCCAGAAGCAAACAATACTTTTGTGTCAATATCCTTTTACGACCGAGTACGCGAGGTTTCGCATATACGGCATAGCGAGTGGTTGCTCTATAAAAACTTAGCGGTTCGTTGTTTGTATTTTTTGTCCGTCTGGTATCATTTTTTTAAAGTCTTCCGCTCTGGTAAAATACTCCAGTACTAAGACTAATAACATGGAACTAATGAAAGCTACCTTCTGCATGATAGCTAGTAAGCCCCAATTTCCTAAACCATATAAGAATAAGGTATAATAAAAAGTCAATAAGCCAATAATACAGGCGAATTTGAGTACATGAAGTTTTGTCCTTAAGATAAATACCGTAATATAAAATAAACCAATCAAGAACAAAGTGCTCGATATGATTACCAAGTCGAGCTTACGAAAGGAGTAATTTTAACTACATA
>CAZTYT010000280.1:0-3084 GCA_964618245.1 uncultured Legionella sp.
CATGAATAAAAACTCCTAATGTAGGTTGGGCCTTGGCCCAACAATTCTTTAATTTAAATGTAATTCTTAAGTAGAATAATTGTTGGGCTAAAAAGCCCAACCCACATATTAAAAAGCATGCTCAGGCATAGGAAAACAGGCCTGGTGTACTTGATCGGCATAAGCGTTAATCGCCTGCAAAAGCACTTCTTTTCCTTGGGTAAATCGTTTGACAAACTTGGGATTAAAACTGGTTTGCAGCCCGAGCATGTCATGCCAAACAAGAACTTGCCCATCAGTATCCAAGCCTGCACCAATGCCGATAGTCGGGATACTCAACGCGCTAGTGATTGTTTTAGCCAATTGCTGAGGAACACATTCAATCACCAAGGCAAAACAACCTGCCTGTTCTAAATTTAAAGCTTGTTGCAATAGAATGTCTGCCTGATCCTGATTTTTTCCCTGGACTTTAAAGCCGCCGAGCTGATGAATTGCTTGAGGTGTAAGCCCTATGTGTCCCATGACAGGAACTCCAGCATTAACTAGATGAGCTATCGTTTGGCAGGTATCAGAGTCTCCACCTTCAATTTTTACAGCATGTGCCCCGGCTTGTAATAAGGTAGTGACATTTGCAACCGTTTGAGCAATAGAGATTTTATGGCTTAAAAAGGGCAAATCAGTCACGAGAAATTGTTGTTTGATGCCTCGTGCAACGGCTTTGGTATGAAGAGTCATCATCTCCATGGTGGCAGTAATAGTCGTGTCATGCCCATGCACCGTCATTGCTACAGAATCACCAACCAACACACAGTCAATATCAGATTCCGCAATGGTGCAAGCAGAGGGATAATCATAACAAGTGAGCATGGCTATTTTGTGCTGCTCTTGTTTTCTAAGTTTAAAATCATGAATTTTCATGCTGAACTCCCAGGTTTTGAAATGCAGGGAGCATAGGGGAATAGGCAATAAAAATAACTACAGGTACCTGTCGCATGGATCAAGTCCTCCAAAAATAAATAATACAGGTCGCTGCCCCAAGGTCAACGCCGCCATGAGTATCATATTTCAAATTCGGGAATTTGAGAAGGTGTTGCTTCTGGCGCTTTCGCTGTAGGTGATTTGAAGAAAAAGAGCAAAGGTAAGGCAGAGAGTACTAACCACATCATAAAGCGAAAATCTTGCAAATAAGCAAGCACCACTGCTTGCCGAGTAACTTCCGCATTTAGAGTCACTAAGCCAGCAGTGGCATGAGGATTAAATAGGCCAGCTTGATTAGCATATTGTAAGCCATTATTTGATGGGGTAATAAAATTCGCATAGGCAGCGTGATTAATTTGGGTATTTTGCGCCAACTTGGTCATTACAATAGAAATTCCAATGCTGCTGCCAATGTTTCTTAATAAGCTAAATAAAGAAGTGCCATCATTACGATAATGGGCAGGCAATGTGGCGAAAGATAAGGTAGTTAAAGGAACAAAAATAAAACCTAAGCCTAGTCCCTGGATAATGCCGGAGAGCACAATATTGGTGCCACTGATATTTAAATTAAATAAGGTCATTAACCAGAGCGAGTAGCTGGTTAAAATTAAGCCCAAAAATATTTGGTAACGTGCATCGACTTTGCCTGATAATCTGCCCACAATCATCATGGCTGTCATTGTTCCGATGCCTCTTGGAGCCAGCAAAATTCCCACATCAATGACCGGATAATTTAATAAGCTTTGCATGTAGGGCGGCATTAAAGCCATAGTCGCTAGCAGGATAATACCAATAATAAAAATAAACAAAAGCCCAAAAGTGAAGTTGCGATCTTTAAACATGGCTGGATCAATAAAAGGATGAGTTGCTGTAATAATATGGGCAGTGAATAAATAGAAGCAAACCAAGGCGAGTAATCCTTCAATAATGATTTCGTTGCTATTTAGCCAATCCAATGATTCGCCGCGATCAAGGAAAAGTTGAAGTGCTCCAATAGCAATACTTAAAAAGATGAAGCCATGTATATCAAAGTATTTATTGAGTTTAAGTTGACTTTCTTCAAGAAACATTGTTAGACCCAACCATGCTAAAATACCAAAAGGCAAGTTAATATAAAATACCCAACGCCAGTTGTAATATTCAGTAAGCCATCCGCCTAATGAAGGTCCTAAAATTGGCCCGACCATTACTCCCATTCCCCACATGGCCATGGCAGAGCCATGTTTTTCACGCGGAAAGGAGTCAAGTAGAACTGATTGCGATAAGGGGATGAGGCTTGCACCAAAGATCCCTTGCAGTAAACGAAAAAGGATAATCTGTACTAAGGTTTGTGCTGCCCCACAAAGCATGGATGAAGCGGTAAAACCAATAACTGACCAGATAAAAAGGCGTTTTTGACCAAAGCGATCACTTAAAAAGCCGGTAAGTGGGGTAAAGATGGCTGCTGCTACAATGTAAGAGGTTAAAACCCAGGAAATTTGTTCTTGAGTGGCTCCCATTCCGCCTTGCATACGAGGTAAGGCCACATTAGCAATAGTTGTGTCCAAAGACTGCATGACTGTGGCCATCATGATGGATAAGGTGATAAAGAGCCTATTTGTTGATTTTTTCTCAGTCATAGCGATAGATTAAGTTAAAGCGTAATTATTTAGGAGTTTTCTGTTTTTTTTAGCGAATAACGCTTATGCTCAGTGTCAATTTTCACCCATGAACTTAATCCTGAACGCAAAGGAAGAGCATAATTATTTTGATCTAATTGAATACGTACGGCAATTCTCTGGGCGATTTTTACCCAATTTCCAGTCGCATTTTGAGCCGGGATAATAGAAAACTCAGAACCTGTAGCAGGGCTAATGCTTTGCACGATGCCTGTCCATTTTTTTCCTGGGTATATATCAATATCAATGGAAGCTTTTTGACCTGGTCGTACATAGGTGAGCTCTTTTTCTGTGAAATTAGCTTCAATCCACGGATTTTCATTAGCTACCAAGGACATGGAAATCATTCCTTGAGTAACATATTGTCCTTTTTTAGGGGGGATGTTGATTGTTCCAGCAACAGGCGCTCTAATTTCTGTATGGGCTAAATCCAGTTTAGCTTGCTCCCACTCTGCTTTGGCAACTAAAT
>CAZTYT010000281.1:0-3077 GCA_964618245.1 uncultured Legionella sp.
TTAGATTAAATTCATAATTCGTTGAAATAACGCTGAAAAATAATGATTTAAAAATAGACAAATCAAATAGTGAAGGCAGCGTGGGCCTTGACCCACCCGCATAATACATAAAACCAATAAACTAAACTAAAGCAGCTAAGCGACAAGCCTGATCAATAGCATGACGCGCATCCAACTCCAACGCTTTGTATGCGCCACCAATGAGATGCACTGTTTTTCCAGCAGTTCTAAGCGGCTCTAGCAGCTCCATTTGCTCCTCTTGGCCTGCACAAATTACCACATTATCAACGGGAAGGATTCGTTTTTCATTATTAATACTCACATGCAAGCCTTCATCATCAATAAGTTCATAACTTACGCCTGAAAGCATTTTCACCTGCTTGTGTTTTAGGCTTAAACGATGGATCCATCCTGTTGTTTTGCCCAAGCGCTTGCCTAGCTTTTCTTTTTTACGTTGTAATAAATAAACTTCTCGAATACAAGGAGAAACCATTGGTGTCTTTAAGCCTCCACGATGTTCCCCATATATATCAATGCCCCATTCCTCATAATATTCTTCTTTACTGGCATGTGATTTATGAGTTAAAAATTCTGCTACATCAAAACCAATTCCACCTGCACCGATAATAGCAACTCGCTCGCCTATCTGTTTTTTTCCAGTGACAACATCAATATAACTTGCAACTTTAGGATGGTTAATTCCCGGAATGTTAGGGATTCGTGGTTTAATACCACTGGCTAAAACTATCTCATCAAACTCCTGCAACCGCTCAACAGTCGCCTCAGTATTAAGATGAACAGCGACATTAAACTTCTCCAACTGGTAGCTAAAATAATTTAATGTGGATTGAAAAATTTCTTTGACAGGAATACGCTTGGCTAAATTAAATTGCCCACCCAATTGCTCAGCTTTTTCAAACAACGTTACTTTATGACCACGTTGAGCAGCAACACTAGCAAAGGCTAATCCAGCTGGGCCTGAACCAACGACCGCGATGGATTTAGGTTGGGAAGTTTCCGTATAAATTAATTCCGTTTCATTACATGCCTGTGGATTCACCAGACAAGAAGCTTCTTTATTCATAAACACCCGGTCCAAACAAGCCTGGTTACAAGCAATACAAATATTAATTGCCTTACTTTCTCCTCTTCTTGCTTTTTCAGCAAAATGAGGATCAGCCAATAAAGGTCTAGCCATTGAAATCATATCCGCCTCACCTGCTTCAATAATTTGATTGGCAAGTTCTGGGGTATTAATTCGATTCGAGGTAATAATCGGAATAGTGATCTCGGGTTTTAAATGCTTGGTTATGGGAACAAATGCAGCTTCCGGAACCATAGTCGCTATTGTTGGGATACGCGCTTCATGCCATCCAATACCTGTATTAATTATTGTTGCGCCTGCCTGCTCAATTGCTTTGGCCAGCATAACTATTTCTTCCCAACTACTGCCATCAGCAATTAAATCAAGCATGGACAAACGATAAACAATAATAAAATGCTCACCTACCGCCTCACGTACACTTCGCACCACTTCAATTGGAAAGCGTATGCGATTGGCATAACTACCTCCCCATTCGTCAGTACGCTGATTAGTATGGGTTGCGATAAACTGATTAATTAAATATCCCTCACTCCCCATAATTTCAATACCATCATAGCCTGCTAGCTGTGCCAGACGCGCACAACGAGCAAAGTGCTTTATAGTTTTTTTAATTCGATATTTACTCATAGCCCAAGGCTTAAATGGACTAATAGGGGATTTAATAGCACTAGGCGCAACGATGAAAGGATGATATCCATAACGCCCAGAATGCAATGCTTGCAGAAGAATTTTTCCTCCGGCATCATGAACCGTATGAGTAATAAGCTCATGCATTTTTTGCTCTTTCCTGTTGGTCAATTTAGCCGCAAAAGGAGCCAAACGCCCCACACGATCGGGGGCAAATCCGCCAGTGACAATTAGCCCTACCCCACCCAGTGCTCTTTCGCGATAAAATTGCGCCAATCGATTCAAGCTTCCTTTATCTTCTTCAAGGCCAGTATGCATTGCTCCCATCAACAGCCGATTTTTTAATTGGGTAAATCCTAAATCCAATGGCTGAAATAAAGCTTTAAACGGGGTATTATCAACACTCAATTCCATGGCTATCTCGCTAAAATACTTATAAAAACAAAAGTATAAACGCTGTAAATCGCTTTTCACAGACGTTATTTGCTTATTCCTTTTTTCTAGCCTACTCTTTAGACACTTAACCATCATGATGATTAAAAATTTTACATTTGCTTTTTTGTCATCTATGATTAATAAAGAGGGCATATTTGGGGATGATTTTATGCGTGATCCTTTTGCTGCACTAAAAGACGCCTTACAGCGAGTTTTTCATTTAGAAGCAATGAGGAACGGACGCTATATTTACCCTGAAATTCGGCATTTAAAGCAAGCTGTCGATAATTTTCAACCGAATAATAAACGTAATTTTATTGCATTACTAAAAGCTTTAAGAGCTTCTCTTCCCCACATTGAAAAAAATGGCGTGCTGATTTTAAAACAATCCGTAAGTCAGTGGACGCTTTGGCCAAAGAACTTAATTTACCCATAATTCAATGGAATATATTTTTATCTCATTCCAATACTTCACCCAAATTTCAATTCAGTGCCTTAAACCATAAGAAAAAAGAAGTAGAACTTCTCAGTTGGCTAGCAAGTAAACCCGGAGCCAACGATATGTATCAAAACGCAGATACTCAAGTTCAATTGCTTTTAGCCTATCGCGATCATTTTGGTTTTAGTCAAAAATTAAGTACACATCTGCAAAAAGATCCGGATTTTTTGTTTAACATCATCATGAGATCAGAAAAAAACTTTGTGCAAATAGCCCAGACGCGTTTGGTACTTTATTTGACGGATAGGCAATTAGCAGAAGCGATCATTAAACATATTCCTTATTTTATTCAACATCACCCAAGCCCCGCAGAACAAGCAGCCAAGCTAGTTGCCAAACTAAATGAAATATTATCCAACGGACGATCGATTTCTACCTTACTTCGTAATGCGGAAGCCAAATTTATTTTAG
>CAZTYT010000282.1:0-3065 GCA_964618245.1 uncultured Legionella sp.
TTTGATCTTGATCAAGCGGTCCAGTTTTTTCTATTCTTAGCAGAAGACTGGCAAATTCTTTATTTACCGTTTCCCCATTAAACGCAGCAAACAAAAACTCATTATTTCTATTTTGGGTATTAATTGCTGTCAGGAGATTATTCAAACTGCCATTACGATGAGGTGTACCATTCTCATTAAGCCCAAAAGCCTTATAAAATTGAGCCTTGGGACCTGTAAATCCACAGTTATCATATATATTACCTACGAAAGCAGGATAACTAGCTGGTGTTAGTACAGTAACATTGAATAAGTCATTAATAGCGTTTACCTGCGTTTTACTCAACTTAACTGAAGGATCTTCTAATGTACTGAGAATTTTAGCAATTTTAGCGTTATGAATTCGTTTTAAATTTATATTTTGCGTGTTTTCTTCTATTAAATTAATAAAATAATTTTCATCATTCCCATCTACCCCTTTTAAATATTGTTTTAAGATAGAGCGGTCTGTAGTATTAATGATACGAACAAGGTCAGAAGGATTCTTAGGATCATTTAACAAATTTCGTTGCTGCTCAATAGTTAAATCACCAAAGACTTCCACTAAGACAGAATGTCTTTTTACTCCTAGGCGTGAAACGCTATCACTAGCGAGCTTATTTTTCAACATTTGATTACGTATATTTTGTTGGATATTCCGCATGTCATCAAGTGAAGCATGGGAGGCAACATCTTTATACGGATTAGGAATAAGTTCTTTCAATTTCTTGCGAAATGCTTCATGGGTAATATTTTTTCCATCCAGTACTTTCCAGCTATCTGGTAATGGAGATGGAACTCTATCCACTAAAGTAGAAGTTAACTTAGTGGCGATGATATCTTTATAAGCTTTCATATCATCTGCTGTTTGAATAAACTTTTTAATTTGGCTCTTATACGCAGGATAGATCTTTATAATTTCATTCTTAAAATCATTTAGATCTGTTTTTTCATAAGCATTACTAAGCATACTTACGTTCTTTTTTGTCAACTGCTGTTTCAAAAAGTGTTTACATAAACCTTCTTGTAGTTTTTTTGCATCGTCTATACTAAGTACTTCTTGCCTCGCATGTTGATCAACATCTAATTCTAAAGGGACAATATCTTTTAATTTTTCAAAAAGCTCTCTTTGAATATCTGCAGGGTTGGATAAAAGCAAAAGCTGATTTAAATCCAGATTATAGGGTGCAGCAAGCAATACCTCGATTTTATCAGTGGAAAGCGAGGTGATATATTGCTCTACTTTAAAATGGTTTAGACGTTGTAATAGCTTGCCTTTGATGGAACCATAAGTCCAGGCACCTAAATGCTCCTGATATTCCCTTGGAAAATGCAGCGAACCAATTGCTATTTCACGCAATTTACCCACATCATTTGGATTTGCTTTAATGGCATTTAATTGCTCAAGATTTGCAGCGTTTAACAGAGGGGTTAATACTAAATTAGCAGCATGTCTTTTAATTTCAGTGATTTTATCATCAGGTAAAACATTTAGGGATTGATTAGTACCTGGGTTAGCCCCCTGTGTCGCTTGCCAACCATGGGTCTGTGTAAAAGCATTGCTTAATCCATTGTCAACAGCAGCAGCCAAATATGCCCTGCACTTATCAGAATTGTGTCTTAAAATGTTCACCAAAATATCTTTATGAGTATCTTTATTTAGACTGTATTTGACCCGTTGTGTAGCTGCTTCTTGATGTATTTTTGCAAAATTGGGATTGGGAGTAAGGAAATCATTTGACGCTAAATATTGCCCTACATTTTGCCCTGGATTTACTGTTTGCCATTGTTCAAATAGTTGCTGTAATTTTAAATCGGCAAGATGAGCTCCTATGGCGGTCGTAAATGCATTTGCATCGCTGGGATCTGCCTGTAATAAATCATTAAGGGTGGTTATCATTTGGTTTTTTTCTGCGTCATTAAGACGTCCCCAATTGATATTACGTAAATTTTGCACTAAATCAGCAGCCATTATCACACTCCAAAATCACTTTGTATTCATTTTATACTTTATTTCTTAATAAAACCTTAAATTAATTATAATTATTACTTCCATCTTGAATAGATGGGGTAAGATGAACTAAGTTATATAATTATAGCAATAATAAGGCTAAGCACATGAAAATTATTTTGTTTGGGCTGCTTATGGTTGTCAACTTTGCCTATGCCCAAGGGTGTATTATTGGTAATACTCCTTCCCAGCCACGCTATGTTTGTTACGATGGCAGAACGTTGGAGCTCACTCCACGTGGGTATGTCTGGAATGCAAAGCGAGGTTGTTTTATTAGCTCTGTTCCTTGCTGTGACTATAATGCAACTCATTATGCGTTTTATAATGATCCAACGAAAATTGGCCTAGCCTATGCGCGTTGCCGCCATAGTTATCCTTTTATGCTTGGGCAAATGCAAACTCATTAGGTATAAACAGGATTATATCGAGGAAGAGTTATGCATGACTCGGCAGCAGATTTCTCGCTACTCTTGAAAAATGAAAAACAGCTTGAGCTTGGTTCTACGGGGTTTAAACGTTTTGATGCTTTATCAATTAACTCGTTTATTTCTACTTGAGTAGTAGTTCTGCCATATAACCCTCTTACTTGACGGATTATCCATAGTTTACTGCGTAATTGACGAATATATTTTAAGCCGTCACTTTCAGGATCTGTGGATAGACCATTAATGTCTTTTTTGAGTTGCTCTAATTCTGTGCGAAAATTGGGCTGCTTTTGCTTTAGTTCTATCCAATGCTTGATGCATGCCAGAGCTAATTTCTTTTGGTGTTTTAAACAAAACCGAGAATCTTCGCCAATATTTCTTAAAATGATTCTGAAACGAGTGTAAGAAGTCGTTTTGGATAATTTCTTCTCATAGGGATTAGGGAGAGAATCGGAAATAAGCGATTCTAATTTCGCCTTGTTACAATATGATGTAGGTTTTGCGCCATGCTCCATTAAATGTTTCATAATAAAGCGCATATTCTTTTGGATATTATTCCCTTGCTCTGGTTTTTTACTTTCTATTTCAGCTGCAATATCCAAAGGGGTTTT
>CAZTYT010000283.1:0-3002 GCA_964618245.1 uncultured Legionella sp.
ATACAAACCATACGTGCCCATGACCCTGATATGCCGATTATTATTGAGCCCCCCTGTTGGTAGAGATAAGCAAGGCAATTGGATTAACAGACTTGAAGGGGTTGGTTATTTGTCGATACCTAACGATCATAAAATTATTATAAGTCCCCACATATATGAGCCGGTAGCATTTACCCATCAAGGAGTCAAAGAATTCAAAATTGGGCCAGAATATCCAGGAATTATAGATGGTAAATATTGGGATAAAGAAGCTTTACGATTAGAGCTTGAACCTTTAAGAAGTTGGCAGCTCAAACACAATGTTAATGTATATATTGGGGAATTCAGTGCATCGTCTTATACAGGGGAAAGCGGTACCCGTTATATTAAAGATTTAATTGACTTGTTTGAGGAGTATGGTTGGAGCTGGAGCTATCATTCCTGGCGCAGTGCAGAAGTTTGGGATGCCGAGAAAATAAAACTGCAAGAAATAAAAGCCCAGATATCTCAGACTATGGCCGGCGCAAAAAACCCTGAAAGCAGGTTGGATGTATTAAAAGCATCCTTTAAATTGAATTTATCGACACCAAACTAAAATTTGTTTAATTAATTTCAGGGTAGTAATTTTTTTGAAGCCTCAATTTTACTTATTGATCACGGCAATTTGTAACTGATTTACAATTACAGAATACTCCATTAGAATTCTCTATAAGAAAGATTACAGGGTATTTTTGTATAAATTTCTTTAACTTATTTGTTCTAGATTTACGTGATTGAGTTTGCCTTGTTTGTCCCAAATTAGTTCAGCAATATTTTCACTATGCTTACGATCTATTCATTAAAAGCTGATTTCCAAAAACTGCTTAGACCTTTGGTAGCGCGGCTAGCCAATATAGGGGTTACAGCTAATATTGTGACTATAGGAGCGATATTATTGTCAGTTAGTTATGGAGGTTGTTTAATATTCTTTCATCATATAAATTTTTTATGGGTTTTTCTACCGGCAATATTCTTTATTCGCATGTCATTGAATGCTATTGATGGCATGTTAGCAAGAGAATTTGGGCAAAAGTCCAACTTAGGTGCCCTATTAAATGAAATGGGTGACGTAACTTCTGATACCGCTCTATTTTTGCCTTTTGCATTTTTGTACCCTTCATCTTTATGGCCTGTGATCATATTCTGCATACTTGCAATTATGTCGGAAATGATAGGGGTAGTAGCTGTGCAAATAGGGGCATTGAGGCGCTATGACGGCCCTATGGGGAAGAGTGATCGAGTGTTCGTTATTGGATTAGCAGCATTTTGTGTTGGCTGCGGATGGATTTCTGCTGCGTGGATACCGTGGGTTTTTTTATCTTGCAGTATTTTTATTGTCTTAACTATCTTTAATAGGGGTTACCTAGCCCTAAAAACTTGAGGCTACATGATAAACCAAACGCTTATCTATCCACTACTAAGTTTGTGGAGTTTATTAATTTTAGCTAGCGCTATAGTATTCGTGCTTACCAAATTAAGGCCAGAAAAAGACTATCATGAGCTAAAACAACGCACTACCAGTTGGTGGTTTATGGTTTTAGCTTTCAGTTTTTCTATTTTATTTGTTCCATCTATTTCTATCTGGCTTATCTGCTTTGTTAGCTTTCTTGCTCTTAAAGAATACTTATCCATGATTCCAACAAGACGCGCAGATCGTGTTACATTATTATTTTGTTACCTTGCTATCCCACTGCAATATTATTGGGCAGAAATAGAATGGTATGGGATGTTTATTATATTTATACCCATTTATATGTTTTTACTTACAGGCTTTTTGATGGTTATTGCGCAACAAACGGAGGGCTTCCTAAAGGCGGCAGGCACTATCCATTGGGGACTGATGGTTTGCGTTTTTTCTTTAAGTCACGCTGCATTTTTGTTAACATTGCCCGACCACGCAATAAAAAATGATGCCGGAGGTCAAGGGCTCCTATTTTATTTAATATTTTTAGCGCAATTTAATGATGTTGCTCAATATACTTGTGGTAAACTCCTAGGAAAGCATAAAATTACACCAGTTGTTAGTCCAAAAAAAACTTGGGAAGGTATGATAGGTGGAGTAATTGCCACTACCTCGCTGGCTGTCCTTATCGCTCCGTATCTGACTCCATTTTCTACTGGTTTTGCCCTCTTTGCTGGAGCCATGATCTCTACTTTTGGTTTTGTAGGGGATGTTTGTATCTCTGCTGTGAAGCGTGATCTGGGGGTCAAAGACTTTGGATCTTTAATTCCTGGACATGGAGGCATTTTGGATAGAATAGATAGCTTAACGTTTACGGCACCCTTGTTTTTTCACTTCACATGGTACTTTTATTATTAAATGAATCACCTAATTAGATTTTGTTTTTTTATATTTGTGCGAATTTTTGTTCTTGTTATCCTAGGACTAAATGTTCGAAGGAAGCATTTACTTCCTAAGATTGGGCCTGCAATAATAGTGGCAAATCATAACAGTCATCTCGATACGATAGTATTAATTTCCCTCTTCCCCTTGAAATTGCTTCCTCGATTAAGGCCTGTAGCTGCTGCAGATTACTTTTTACAAAATAAATACCTCGCATGGTTTGCAATAAAAGTTATTGGCATAATTCCAGTTACGCGTGGATCAATTACTCAAGAACGTGACCCTTTGAAACCATGCCATGAGGCATTAGAAAATAAAGATATTCTTATACTCTTCCCGGAGGGTACACGCGGAGAGCCAGAAAAATTTTCTGAACTTAAAAAAGGCGTTGCCTGGCTAGTAGAAAAGCACCATCATGTTCCTGTCACCCCTGTTTTTATGCATGGTTTGGGGAAGTCAATGGGAAAATCTGACTATTTACCAGTTCCATTTTTTTGTGATGTATTTGTGGATCAACCGCTTTTCTTTGAGATTGATAGAGCTTTGTTTATGACAGAAATAAGGGAGCGCTTTGAGAGGTTAATTGATGAGGGAAACTTTAAAAATTAGCAATAGATTCAATATTTTATAGAAAAGTGTA
>CAZTYT010000284.1:0-355 GCA_964618245.1 uncultured Legionella sp.
ATGGTCAAAAACTCTTCCTGCGTGATTTTCTCCCGTTGGAGTTTCCGGTGATGTCTTTGGGCGAAACGCTCATCAAGCCTACGGCGATGTTGTACCGCAATTTGGTGAGTATGGATGTGGAAGAATCCATTCGTGCCAATCCGATTGATGGGGTGGTGCTGCTGTGCGGTTGCGATAAGACGACGCCGTCGTTGGTCATGGGCGCTTGCAGTGTAAATATTCCTACCATTGTGGTGTCGGGTGGTCCGATGCTGACGGGCAGACACAGAGGGCTTCCGATTGGAACGAGTGACGTGTGGCGCTATCAGGATGAACTGCGGGGAGAAAAAATCACGCAGGAAGAATTTTTGACCAT
>CAZTYT010000284.1:443-2753 GCA_964618245.1 uncultured Legionella sp.
GAAGCGAGTATGTGTCGCAGTCGGGGGCATTGTGCGGTGATGGGTACGGCTTCTACAATGGCTTGTATGGTGGAGGCATTGGGGCTTTCTTTGCCAGGCAATGCGGCGATCCCGGCAGCGGACGCACGAAGAAAGGTGCTGGCTCAATTGAGCGGATTGCGCATTGTGGAAATGGTGCGTGAAAATTTGAAATTATCGGATGTGCTGACGCGTCCTGCTTTTGAAAATGCGATTAAAGTGAATGCCGCGATTGGGGGTTCTACAAATTTTGTATTGCATCTGCTGGCGATTGCGGGTAGAATTGGCGTACCACTTACGCTGGATGATTTTAATGATGCGTCTTTAAATATTCCGTTGATTGCGAATCTGCAACCTTCGGGGAGGTATTTTATGGAGGATTTTTATTATGCAGGTGGACTCCCGACGGTACTCAAGGAATTGAAGCAATTTTTACACAATGATTGTATCACGGTAAATGGCAAAACGGTTGCTCAAAATTATGAGCAAGTAGAATGTTATAATCGAGAGGTAGTGGCGACGGTGGAAGAACCTTTTAATCCGATAGCGGGCGTGGTTGTTTTGAAAGGCAATTTGTGCGAGTCTGGCGCGGTCATCAAGCCTTCCGCTGCGACGCCTGCGCTGATGCAACACACCGGCAAAGCGGTGGTATTTGAAAATATCGAAGATTACAAGGCGCGCATCGATGATCCTTTTTTGGACGTAGATGAGACGAGTGTTTTGGTATTAAAAAATGTGGGTCCGAAGGGCTATCCAGGTATGCCGGAGGTGGGCAATATGGGCTTACCCAAAAAATTGTTGCTAAACGGAGTTGCTGATATGGTGCGCATTTCAGATGGCAGAATGAGTGGTACGGGCTTTGGCACCGTGGTCTTACATGCCTCGCCGGAAGCTGCCTGTGGCGGTAATTTCAGTGTGGTGCAAAACGGCGATTTAATTACTTTGGATGTACCCAATCGCACTTTGCATATTCATTTGAGTGAGGAAGAATTGCAGCAGCGCAAGCAAGCCTGGCAACCGGAGCCGCCAATTACGGAGCGGGGTTACGTGAGTTTGTATATCAAGCACGTGGAGCAGGCGCATTTAGGGGCTGATATGGATTTTTTGAAAGGACAATCGGGCAGCGAAGTAACAAGGGATTCTCATTGATGTATTTTTTTAACACATAGGCATTTAGTTTCTGTAAAAAAGACCATATTATACGTTTATAATAAAATAAAAAGGGTTATTGCACTATCACAATAACCCTTTTTCTCTTCATCTCTAAGTCGCTCGGTCACCAAGTCTCTCCATCTCTACTTTCCGCCTTCCAGTTGAGTGACTTTATATTTGGCGCGCTCGGCGTATTTAGCGGCTTTTACTAACTTATAAGTAGCAATCGCCTCGCTTTTTTTGCCAGCAGCTTCATAAATTTCAGCTAACGCGAAGTTGGCTTTATCTACATCTTCACCAGTGGCTAGCTCCACTGCTTTTTGGGCGTTTTCGATAGCTTCGCTATATTGTTTTTTCTCCTTTTGAGATAGTGCTAAATAATAACGCACATCGCCTGATTCCTTATTTTCCAGAAAGGCATTAGCAGCAGCAATGGCATTATCCCATTGTTTTTTGCCCCAGGCTACGCCAGGCATATTTTCTGCTTTTTTAACCAGATCAGCCACTTTATCTGCCTTATTCGTGCGTTCGCAAACGGCAACTGCTGCAAAATAAGCTTTTATCGCTTCCGCATCCTTGTCCTTATCTTCCAGTATTTGCGCTTGCCCGATATAATTGGCATAAAAATCAGGATCGTAGCTTACGCCTTGATCAAATCGTTTGGAAGCTTCGTCCGTTTTCTTTTCCTTGCGCAATTGCGTACCCATGTAATAGGCAGCGATAGCGCCATTGCGTTTTGCTAAACCAACTACTTTTGCATCCGCTTCGTCGGTGGTATCGGCTGCCGCAATCGCTTTTTCAAGCAATGGAAGTGCTTCTGAATAGCTTTTGGCTTTGAGCTTGGCTAAACCATCATTATATAAAGAAGCAGCAGTAGCCGTTTCCTGCGCCAAAGCGGTACCGGCAATTCCAACCAGTGCAAAAACAAATAGGCTATAAATCCAATTCTTTGCCATCATTAATACTGTTTTAGTTTAAAATAGGAACGAAAATAGCATTTTTATGTCGATTCAAAAATTTTTAACTTGTTAAATCCTATTTTTAGCACATTGTCGTGCATATTGCCAAAATTTTTCAAATTTTATTTTGGCAAAAAAAGATTTTAACAAATTTAAGTTTCGGGATTAGTAATAAAGCTCC
>CAZTYT010000284.1:2763-2998 GCA_964618245.1 uncultured Legionella sp.
TCATACAAAAAAAGAATGCGGGTGATGTGACCCGCAATCCAATTACCAAAATGCCATAGTGCTTAGCTTTTACACGCTAAAGTCACAATATATTAGCCTTCTTCGGGTGAAGAAAGATCAAAAACCAAGTTAAATGTCATATCAATATAAGGAGGAACTCTAAAAGTAGCCGGCGCCAGCAAAAAATAATCTCGTAAGGAGAGCGTAAAGTCGCCATTTAAATATAACAAACCTT
>CAZTYT010000285.1:0-2988 GCA_964618245.1 uncultured Legionella sp.
AGATGATGATTCCGCAGCTTTTAATAACTCAGGATAACCCGCCACAGTATCGTGATCAGTAAGCGATAAATATTGAAGCTGGTGTTTTTGAGCTTTTTCAATTAATTCTTTAGGGCTTAAAGCCCCATCAGAAAAATTGCTATGGCAATGAAGATCAATCATTATCTGTTTTCTTTTAATAAAAAGATCATTGTAACATAAATATTTGGATTTGCAGCTTAAAGCCAATAGCTCTCATAACTAGCTCATACTTGCAATGGATAGCTATTCTGCACTATATTTATTACTAGGAAATGTATATTTTTTTAACTACCGCAAAGATTTATATGTACACAATTGAGGATGATCAAAAAGCGATGACACACCATGTCAAGCTATCTCGTAAGTTAATTAGCGCGCGAAATGATAAACAAGCAGCATTCCTGGACTCAATAGATCGCAATGATGTTACCTTTGCCGTTGGACCGGCTGGAACTGGTAAAACTTATTTGGCGGTTTCCAAAGCTATTCAATGCTTTGAAAAAGGCGAAGTTCAAAGGCTAATTTTTGTAAGGCCCGCTGTTGAAGCAGGGGAAAAACTAGGTTTTCTTCCAGGCGACTTAGTGGAAAAAGTCTTGCCTTATTTAAGACCAATTTATGATGCGTTGTATGAAATGATAGGGTTTAAAGAAACCCAAAAACTAATACAAAGCGATATTATTGAGGTCTTACCACTAGCATTCATGCGAGGCCGTACCTTAAATGAATCATTTATCATTCTGGATGAGGCACAAAATACCACCATCATGCAAATGAAAATGTTTTTAACTCGTATGGGCTTTGGCTCTAAAGCAGTGATTACCGGAGATATGACTCAAGTTGATTTACCAAAAGGGATTGATTCCGGACTGGCACATGCAGTAGCATTATTAGGAAAAATACCTGAAATTAGTATTCATACCTTTACCAGTCGCGAGGTGGTAAGGCATCCTTTAATATCTAAAATTGTAGATTGCTATGAGCATGAACCATTAGAAAAAAAGAAATAATCAACGATGACTCATTATATTGATATCCAAAATGCAACCAAGGACTCTCTTCCTATAACAGAAGAGGAAATTAGAAACTGGGCTTCATTGACCTTAAAAGATTTTCGTAAAGAAGCAGAGTTAACGATCCGCTTTGTTGAGCCCGAAGAAATCACCCATTTAAATCATACTTATAGAAAAAAAGAAAAGTCCACTAACGTGCTTGCCTTTCCAAGTGCATTACCTCCTGAAATTCAACTTGAATTTCCCTATTTAGGTGATGTTATCATTTGCCCTGAAGTATTACTGAGCGAAAGTAAAGAACAAAACAAAACGCTCGATGCTCATTGGTGTTTAATACTCATTCATGGAATATTGCACCTATTAGGCTATGATCATATTAAAGATGATGAAGCAGAAATCATGCAAGCAATTGAAATTAAATTATTAGCTGAATTGGGATATCCTAATCCTTATGATGATATAGAGGATAATTAATTTGAACAAAGAGGAAGAAAGTGGCTCATGGCTTGCTCGCTTAAAGCATTTTTTACAAGGTGAACCACAAAATCAAAAAGAGCTTGTTAGTTTATTAAGAGATGCACAAATTCGCTCTCTGATTAGCTCAGAAACTCTAGCCATGATTGAAGGTAGCATTTCATTTTCCAAAATGCGTGTGCGTGACATCATGTTACCTAAAAATCAAATGGTCTGTATTAAACAAAGTGATGATTTAACCGATATTATTAAAATAGTCACCCAAACTGGCCACTCACGATTTCCAGTAACCGACGAAGATGGAGAGGAAATTGTAGGCATACTGCATGCTAAAGATTTGTTGCGCTATCAGGCTGGGTGTTCTGATGCTTTTAATTTAGTAGATATTTGCAGACAAGTAACTTTTGTCCCGGAAAGTAGACGTCTTGATAGTTTATTAAGTGAGTTTCGAAGTACTAAAAATCACATGGCTATTGTTGTTGATGAGTATGGAGAAGTTTCTGGTTTTGTAACTATAGAGGATATTATTGAGCAAATCATTGGTGATATTGAAGATGAATTTGATATCGATGAAGATGCTTACATTAAAGTGCATGAAAATGGACATTATATTGTTAAAGCACATACTCCCATTGAAGAATTCAATGAAAAGCTCCATACTGATTTTAGCGATGAAACTTATGACACCATTGGTGGTATTGTAATGAATAGCTTTGGCTATTTACCAACACGTGGTGAAACAATAACGATTGGTAATTTGGAATTTAAAATTATTAATGCGGATGCGCGTAGAATTAAGTTGTTAGAGTGCGTTGAGAAAAGCATCTAAACATTAAGGTTTACTATGAATGGTAATATTCTAATAATAGATGATGACACTGAATTAACCGATTTATTAACCCAATACCTGGAACCTGAGGGTTTTAGCGCCATTTGTGTTCATGACGGTGAAAGTGGCGTTAAAAAGGCTTTAAATCAAGCCTTTGACGCTATTATTCTGGACGTTATGTTGCCTAAACTAAATGGATTTGAGGTCTTAAAAGCCATTCGTGAACACCTGGAAACGCCAGTATTAATGTTAACCGCCCGTGGTGATGATATTGACCGCATTGTTGGCTTGGAAATTGGGGCAGATGATTATTTGCCCAAACCCTGCAATCCTCGAGAACTTGTAGCCCGCTTACGCGCAATTTTAAGACGAACTCAAAAAATTCCAACATCCAAGCCAATCATTGAGCAACACAATATTGTTGTTGATTGCTCACGGCGCCATGTGACGATGGATGGCAACTATCTTGAGTTAACCAATGCTGAATTTAATATTTTGGAAATGTTAATTAAATCACCTGGGCAGGCCTTTTCTAAAGAAGAACTAACTGAATATGCCCTCGGTAGAAAATACACAGCCTATGATCGAAGCATTGACGTGCATATTAGTAATTTAAGAAATAAACTGGGTGATAACCCTCAGGGTGAGCCTATT
>CAZTYT010000286.1:0-2986 GCA_964618245.1 uncultured Legionella sp.
ATCAATTTTATTGAACACCGTGATGATTGGTACTTCTACAGGCAATGCTGCTTTAATTTCTTGTGTTAATTCATGGTGCTCTTGATCATTAATATCTACCACTAATAAAACACAATCCGCTCGTTTTAGTTCTTGCCAGGCCCTTTTAATTCCCTCTTTTTCCACTATATCGTCAGATTCACGTAAGCCTGCTGTATCAATAATGTGTAAAGGAATATCATCTAACAAAATATGTTCACGCATTACATCACGGGTAGTTCCCGCAATTTCAGTCACAATTGCAATATCCCGGCCTGCCAGGCAATTAATCAAAGTGGATTTACCTGCATTGGGTTTTCCTGCAATAACCAAGGATAAACCCTCGCGCAATATCACACCTTGATTAGCCTGAGAACGAATAGTTTGTAATTCACTAATAACTTCCTGCAACAAGTGAGCGACCTTTCCATCATTAAGAAAATCAATTTCTTCTTCAGGAAAATCAATGGCAGCCTCCACATACAAACGCAAGTAAATTAACTTCTCATTCAGCTGATTTATCTTCTGAGAAAACTCCCCTTGTAAGGATTTGAGTGCCATCCGTGCCGCAGTTTGTGAACTAGCTTGAATTAAATCAGCTATCGCTTCGGCTTGTGCTAAATCAATTTTATCATTCAGGAACGCGCGTTCTGAAAACTCTCCTGGTCGAGCTATTCGAGCACCAAACTCCACACAGGCTGTAGTAAGCATATCTAAAACAATAGGGGAGCCGTGAGCTTGAATCTCAATAACATCCTCTCCAGTAAAGGAATGAGGTGCTTTAAAATAAAGCATTAATCCCTGATCAATTAACGTATTATTGGCATAGAAAGAACAAAAAGAAGCAAAACGTGGGGTTAAGGTTTTATTACCATTCATAGCCATAGCAATTGCATATGCCTTAGGCCCAGACAATCGGATAACTCCTACCCCACCTCTTCCAGGAGGGGTAGCTATAGCGACGATGGTATCAGTAGCCATTATTTAGCCGCTGCAACCATTTTTTTGGCCGGTTTATCATCAGAGTACTTACGGGTAATATACCATTGTTGCAATATAGAAAGCGTATTGTTAACAATCCAATATAACACTAAGCCCGCCGGAAAATTCCAAAATAACCCGGTAAACAAGACTGGTAAAAACATCATTACTTTAGCTTGCATTGGATCAGGTGGAGCTGGGTTTAATTTTTGTTGAATTAACATGGTTGCCCCCATAATTAAAGGCAAAACATGGTAAGGATCTGCGGCAGCCAAGTCCTTAATCCAGAAAATAAAAGGCGCTTGCCTTAATTCCACACTTTCCAATAATACCCAATACAAAGCAATGAAAACTGGAATTTGAATAACAATAGGTAGACAACCACCTAATGGATTAACTTTTTCCTGCTTATAAAGTTCCATGGTTGCCTGACTAATTTTAGCTTTGTCATCACCATAACGCTCACGCAAAGCTTGTAATTTAGGTTGAAGCTTACGCATGCCAGCCATAGACTTATAACTAGTAGCAGAAAGACGATAAAAAGCTAACTTGATTAAAACAGTAACCAAGACAATCGACCATCCCCAATTACCCACCACATTATAGATTGCCTTCATGAGGGAAAATAGCAAAGAAGAAACAAACCATAAAATGCCATAATCCACAGTGAGATCTAATGAAGGTGCTATATTTTTTAATACGCTGGTAATTTCTGGACCGACGTAAAGTTTGGCACTCACATTTTTTTGTTCTTGGGGTTGAATGGTAATAGGCTGACTCACTGCACCAATGGTATAAGTATCATTGTTTGCCCGCGTATAAAACTTATTGGTACTATTAGCTTCTGGAACCCATGCACTTAAAAAATAATGTTGTTGCATGGCAACCCAGCCACCTTTGCTATCCACATCAAGGTTAGTTTTATTCATATCACTAAAACTCACCTTCTGATAACGGTGTTTACCTGGCTCTGAATAGGATGCCCCTGTATAAGACCCCACATGAAAGACACTTGATTTATCTTCCTTGGGCGAACTGCGCAACAACTGGGTATTCATATACCCTTTCCAATCACTATTTCCTTGATTGATTATTTTATAGTTTACATCAATGAGATAACTGCCTCTGGTGAAAATAAACTCTTTAGTCACTGCCAGGCCTTGCTCATCCGTTCCGTTCAAACTAACTACCAATTTATCCTGATTAGGCGCCAATTCATAATTGGCTTGTGGGCTAGTAAAATTAAAATTCAACTCATTAACGGTTTGTCCTGTTGAAACAAAAAGACTGCTGTTGGCAACATAACGCTCTTGAGTTTGATTTTGTAAAAGTAAAAATGGCTTATTCTTTTCATCCACGCTTAAAGGATAATTCAGTAATGAAGCGGAAACGATATCGCCCTGGTGCAAATTAATTGAAATATCAAGGACATCAGTTTTGACCTGAATTAGAGGCGAATTAGTGGCTTCTGTCGGTAAACCAGGGGATTCTGGTTGAGTCACTGAGGAAGAAGAGGTCCCCATTTGTGGTAACAAGGGCTCATTGTTATTTGCTTGAGAAATAGAACTTGCTACCCGTTTAGGTGGATAATCAATCTGCCAAGCATTCCAAAGAGCTAAACTAACCAGCGCAAGCGCTGTATATGAAATAATGCGTCGTATATCCATCAAAGCTTCTCATCGTTAGGGAGTACGGGATCATAACCACCTTGTGCCCAAGGGTGGCAACGTAATAGTCTTTTTAAAGCCATCAATAAACCTTTGCTTATGCCATGTTGATTAATGGCACTCTCAGCATATTGCGAACAACTAGGATAATAGCGGCAAGAGGGTTTAAGCAAGGGACTAATCAAATATTGGTAAAATTTGATCGGTAAACAAATCATTTTTCGTAACAGATGGTTAATTTTTCCCATGATTTGCTCAATCGGATAGTGATACTTGAATTAGCTTGCTTTGCAACACCTTGCCTAGCTAAAAAAAAATCA
>CAZTYT010000287.1:0-2979 GCA_964618245.1 uncultured Legionella sp.
AACTTCAAATATACCACTTTCCTGTCCTACGAAGCACGAAACCCCTGCTTGCGTATAGGTGATGTTAGGCACAGTGCTTCTACTGTATAAGTTCATCTTCAATTAAATAGCAGTTACCTCTTGTTCTTGTCAAAGCAACGTATAATTTATTTTTCGTTCTTGGTTTAAGTTCATTGAGTTTTTCTTTAAAAAATATTTTTGCTGTTGTCTTGTTCAAAATTATGCAAGTATCATTATAATCATCCTCACCTTTACATTCGCCCCAATTTTTAGCGAAATAATTTCTTTCATTGCTCTTGTCATAGACTAATTTAATTATGCTGTTATCTTCTATTATTTTAAGAGCATATTCTCTGTCTTCAATTTTAATTATACTTGTTTCGTCTTTTCTATTTGAATCAATTGTAATTCCTAAATTATTACTAATAAAAGAACAAATTGTGGGACTGCACCTGTAACTATTCACTAATGTTTCGGTATCAATTTGAATTTTATTTGCTTTTAACTTGCCACAATATTCATTTATATCTGAATAAAGAGTTCCGTTAACCTTACCGTCATAGCTTGTTACATAAGTGTTTTGAAAGAAGTCACCAACGAATAAAAAGTCAATGTTTGCCTGAGCAATATTTGTAATAAAATTAAAGTCGTGTCCTCCTAAATCTTGAAATTCATCATAAAAGAAGTGGTCATAGAATTTCTCAAGTCTTTCCTTAACATCATCAATTATATTTTCAAATTCTACAAACTTCCCTAATCGATTATGATATAAGAATCTGTTTTTAGTCAAATATTTATTGCGATTAGTATTTGGAAGGTAAGTTGTAAACTCCGGTGCAGGCTCCCAATATATGCCCTTTAAATTATACTTAAATAAAACAAAGGGCTTTATACAAAAGCCATAAATAAATTCGAAATAAGTTTGCGTTTTGATATTTTGTGGAAGATATCCAAATTTCTTTATTATCCGTGATTTGATAAGGTCAAGACTTGTATTTGTATATGTAACAATAAGAAATCTCTTGTCCAAGTTTAAATGGTCAATGAGATACTTAGTTTTACCCGAGCCAGCTACTGCTAAAATCAGTCTTTTATCAGCCATATAATGGAATCTATTATATATTGTGGCACAACTAATTCATTTCCTTTTTTCTCTAACAATTCATATGCACAATCTGTTTTCTCGTCCAACATAAGTTGTTGAACTGTTCTTGTTCGCAATCCTGGCGAAAATAACTCGTCACAAATTTTAGTATTATGCTGGTAGAGTGAAATTTCAAAAGTGCTTATTAAATTATTTGTTTCATAAAACAATTGCGAATATTTGCTTATATGATTTTTGTAGTTGTCCACACAATTGTTTTCGTAGTTCCCATCATTATCGCGAATAATTGCAGTTTTAATTTCGAGTAGATTTGCTACTTCCATATATCTTTTAAAGCTTGTGCCACCGACTGAAATAATGTGAACATTTAATTGATATGGTTTTTTACCCGTAATAATTTCAAAGAATTTTTCAGTTAAAATATATTCTGCATCGCCTTCAACAAGAATGACTTTTTTAGAAAGAATAAGTTCAAGCACATTGTTATCTGGTGCTTTAATAAAGAATTTTGCGGTATCTTCTGATAAATTTGTAAGGTCGATTGAAGCTTTGCTGTTACTATTTAGAAGTATAGAGTTTCTTAAATCTAAACGAGAACTAATCATATTACTATGGGTAGCAATGAAAAGTTGTTTGTTTTTCGACTCATTAAGTCTAGAAATTAAATTGTGCATATGAATATGACTTAGATGATTTTCAGGCTCTTCAAGTAAGATGAAGTCAAGTTCATTGTCATTCTTTTGCAAAGCAAATTCTGTCTTAATAAAACATTGTCTTCCTTTTCCTCTATTTTGTAAATCAATGTTCTCTTCTGTTATAGTTAAATCTGTCTCGAGGTTTGACTTAGTGTTACTTTTGATAGAAAAAGCATACTTACCATCGCCCACTTTATTATTTAAATCTTTCAGAACAGTATCCCTGAAGTCTATTTTATAATTTCTGTATTCAAACAAGTGTTTGTTTTTTTCTGAATTTGTAACGGAACTATTGTAAAGTGTTTTTATGTAAGAGTTTGTTGCATATTCGTTATTTATTGTAGTGTTATCAAGCAAAATATGCTTAAACTCTCTTCTAAATCCCAAGTAAGGTGTTCCGCCAAATTTTATAAATTGAATGGAGTAGTATTCAAATGGGAAATTGGAATTTTTATCATTTAGCACCTCTGATATATCTTTACTCGATTCTTCAATAGGTGAGCAGATTAAGCTAATACCAAAAAAGTCCTTTCCATAAGAATTGTTTCTTCCACAATATTCCGCATCAGCATTGTCAAAGTATAATTCAATTGTTAGATTAGGTAAAGTTTCATAGGTGTTTGTTTTAAAAAAGGCTTGAACAATTTCATCATTAAATAAACTGTCAAGACCTAAGGTCTCAACTTTGCTTCTGCTGCCAGACAAAACCAAATCAATTGCTAATAAAATTGAACTTTTTCCCGATTCGTTGTCACCAACAATAACATTTGTGTTTGGTTTGAAGTCAATTTCTAGGAATTGAAATTTTTTAAAATTGAAGGCTCTTAGTTTAGTAATATTCATCTTGTTCCTTATTATGATTTTAAATTGCAGTATGCCTCTTAGCATTGTGCCTAACTATTATATTAATGCACTGTATGGCACATATACACCCAATTCCTGGTGTGTAAATGCCATAAGAACATCCTTATCACACAATCAAATCTCGTTCTTCCCTCCCACTCCTGCAAAAAAAGTCTTGTCGTAAAATCTCTACAAAACCGTGTAGAGATTTGATGACAAGAAAGTCCGGAATTCTTTTATATTGGCGCGGGTACTAGGACTTGGGACTTGGGACTTAGAACTTGGGGGCTTTGTGTTGGGAGAATCCATAGTCAATAGTCAATGGTCATTGGGGAT
>CAZTYT010000288.1:0-2953 GCA_964618245.1 uncultured Legionella sp.
AAAAAATTCGCGGTACAGTAAAATGGTTCAATGAGTCCAAAGGTTTCGGTTTTCTAGAAAGCGGCGGTAAAGATTATTTTGTACATTTCAGTGCAATTCAAGGCACAGGTTTTAAAACACTTGCTGAAGGCGCAACTGTAATGTTCAAAGCTAGCACTAGCCAAAAAGGCCCGCAAGCTGAAGAAGTTGAAGTAGTCTAACTTATATTAAAAACCCTGTTCAGAGCAAAATTTTATTTTGAATTTGAACAGGGTTTTTTTATACCCTTTTATACCCCCCTTCCCAAAATAAATTTTCTTCCTATAATGGATTGACCAGATCTCTTTTTTTACAAGGAATTGTATATGAGCAAAAAAATTGCACTTATTGTTGGAAGTTTACGTAAAGAATCGTTAAACAGAAAAATGGCGAATGCGCTCATCGCTTTAGCACCACCTTCTTTAAAATTACAAATTATTGAAATTGGCGAGATGCCTTTATATAACCAGGATCTTGATAGTGAAAGCAATGTACCCGCCTCATGGTCGCATTTTCGTGACCAAATGAAAACATTCCAAGGCGTAATATTTGTCACGCCAGAATATAATCGCTCGATCCCTGGGGTACTTAAAAATGCCATTGATGTTGGCTCCCGTCCTTATGGGCAAAGTATTTGGAGTAAAAAACCAGGAGCCGTGATTAGTGTTTCTCCTGGCGCCATTGGAGGATTTGGGGCAAACCAACATTTACGCCAATGCTTCGTATTCTTGGATATTCCCGTATTGCAACAACCTGAGGCTTATATTGGGCAAGCAGGCGACTTGTTCAATGACCAAGGTGACCTCACGCGTGAAGATACTAAAAAATTCCTCCAGCAATTTTTAGCAACTTATGCGAATTGGGTGGAGCTTAATTCACCTAAGGCGTAATATTTAATGTCGGGCCAAGGCCCGACCTACAAAATTATGAATACTTTGAGCGACATTATCCCTGCCAACGATTAATACCAATATCAATATCAAACAGATCCAGAAGCCTTCCTATGCCATAATCCACAAGCTCATCAATGGTTTGCGGATTATTATAAAAGGCCGGCATGGCCGGACAAATAATAGCTCCTTGTTGAGTGACAGAAACCATGTTTTGTAAATGGCCTAGATGTAATGGTGATTCTCGGGGCATAAGTACTAACTTACGTCGCTCTTTTAGCGTAACATCCGCAGCACGGGCAATTAAATTTGAACTAATACCATGGGCTATCTCTGCCAAGGTTTTCATCGAGCAAGGCGCTACGATCATACCCAGGGTTGAAAATGAGCCACTGGCAATGCTGGCACTAATATCGTTCCAAGGATGATAAACATCAGCCAATGCCTTAAGTTCCGCTAGTGATAAATTAGTTTCATATTTACGCGTAAGCTGGGCTGATTTACTTACAATAAGGTGTGTTTCAACCTCTGCCAGGCGTAAAAAATGTAAAAGACGTATCCCGTAAATCATTCCTGTTGCACCGCTTATTCCCACAATGATCCGGTTTTTACCCATCAATAATTCCTCAAAATTGAGTCAATTTAAAACAATTCCGTCTTATAAATAAACATATTCATAAAAAAGCAGTATAATTCTTTCACATTAACAAAAGCAATGAACCTCAATGCACTCCATTAAAATAGATGGAAAAACAAGGCATAACAAGGTAAATTGCTCAACTTGCAGTACAATGCTTAGGGAGAAAAAATGCAAAATACAGCGTTAACAACTGATAACTCTCAGGTGGATTCCTTTCCAATTGCCATTATTGTTAGCATATTCAATAACGAAGTAACTCAAGCTTTACAAGATGGTACTGTTAATCAATTAATAAAGCGTGGTTTTTGTGAGCAGGACATTCAGATTTTTAAAGTTCCTGGAGCAGTGGAAATACCTATTGTTGCCAAACGGATGGCAATGTCAGGGGCATGTAAATCCATTATTACGTTAGGCTCGGTTATTCGCGGTGATACTAACCACTATGATTTGGTTTGTAATATGGTCAGTCAAGGCTGTTTACAAGTATCATTGGAATATAATATTCCCGTGATCTTTGGTGTTCTCACGACTGAAAATGAAGCACAGGCATGGGATAGGCTAGGTGGGAAATATGGCCATAAAGGTATTGAACTTGCTAATACTGCCATCGCCATGCATTACTTATTAAATGAATTACCGGCATAGGAATAAGCACTCATGACCAACCACTTTGAGCAGTTTGAACAGCGTAAGCAAGATCATATTAAATTAGCGATGATGCCAGAAAATCAAACAGCTCAACACAGTACTTTTAATAGCATTCAGTTGATTCATGAAGCATTACCTGATCTTGATTTCCAGGAAATTAGTATTGAGGGAACACGATTTGGAAAAAAGATAGATAGCCCTTTTTTGGTTAGTTCCATGACGGCAGGCCATCAGCGGGCACAAGATCTGAATCGTAATTTGATAGAGGCTTGTGCGCGAACTGGTTGGGCGATGGGAGTAGGTTCTCAACGCCGAGAATTGATTGATCCGCAAGCCGCTTTTGAATGGAAACCTCTGCGCCAAAGCTTTCCTCAAGTGAGTTTGTACAGCAATTTGGGGATTGCCCAATTGATTAATACACCCCTTGACCATATTCAACGTCTAACTGATGCCTTACAAGCGGACGCGCTAATTATTCACTGCAATCCGTTACAGGAGTGCATGCAACCGGAAGGAACTACTGATTACAAAGGCTGCTGGCAGGCACTGGAAAATTTAGTGAAAAAAAATCACTTGCCAATTATTGTGAAAGAAACTGGCTGTGGTTTTTCGTCAACTACCATGAAACGCCTGGATAATATTGGGATCCATGCTTTGGATACTGGTGGTTTAGGAGGAACGCACTGGGGTCGTATTGAAGGCCACCGTGCCACTCAAGATCCGATACGATATCAAGCTGCAATTACTTTCCAAGATT
>CAZTYT010000289.1:0-2939 GCA_964618245.1 uncultured Legionella sp.
TAAGATCGACAAAATTATCTTCTCGGTGATACGCAGGATCTGATTTGAACCCCAGCTTTTCTGAATAAAATTCACGCCCGCCAGCATTCTTTTTTCTCAATAGCAGATGAATTGAATCAAGATTTGGGATAACCCCTAATTTAATCAATGAATAAACGAGATGAGTACCAATTGATTTACCTTGAAAATCAGGATGAACAATGAGCAAGTTCATGTAAACTGAATTTTTTTCTCGTTCAAATGTTGCCCAGCCAACTAGTTTTTGACCTATTCTCGCCTCGACCCAAAAATTGAGCTTCCCAGATAAAAAGTCCTGAAACTCCATCTTAAAATAATGCTCATAGTAAGAAGCAACAGAAGTGTTTTCACCACGCCATGAAGTTAAAGAACAATCAATGTCTTGGGGTTTAAGATATTTTTGATATTCCCCAATAAAACTTTCTACTAAAACATTACAGGCACTCTCTTGAGCAATTTCTTTTGGGTTTTGAATTAATCTTAATGTACCTAATGTAGAATGACCTTTTATAGGGAACAGATAAATACCCTGCACTGGATTTGTACCTCTACAACCCCAATATTGCATGCGCTTAGATGTTTGCTCACCAATAAAATCCATTGTAGTGAAAAATGTATTTCGGCTTTGAAATCTTGCTATGGAAGGTGTTGTTCCCGAAGAATACCTTGTCATAGCCTGATGTTCGCCTTTTAAATCATCAACTATGCCTTTACGTATTTCATTTTTGTGTACACCAAAGAAAAATATGTTTAATTTGCGAATTGGATGCTCGTCCTCCTCTGCCCCTGTTTGTGGAGACTCATCACCAGTTGTTCTTATTACGCGCGGGCCATGGTAAGAGCTAGACACGAAAGCCACATTTGCATGATCATTAGCAAGTAAATAGTCCTTAAATGAATTAACTTGCGCAATAGTATTTTCAGGATTAATACCCCTAATAATAAACAACTCTTTAGGATAATTGATTAATCCTTGTTCCAAAGCTTTTCTTAAGTGCTTATTATGGATTTTTCGGCCATTATAAAAAATAGGGGTAATCATCTCCTCTTGTCTTAACTGATGAGGTTTTTTTCCTGCTCTTAAGGCATTAACTTGTTGAGCAATTCTAATGCCTTCTCTTAATCTATCCATATCATCCGCAGTATCAAAATCTCGAGACAATTTATCAGCATCACCGCCCAACACTGTTGAACGACCAGATAAGACATAAACAAGATCTATTTCCGGGATAATTATTGGATTCGGAGTCAGAGCACTTTTATGCAAATCATGAGTAAAGATATCATTATCAGAAAAAATTTTTTCAAAGGGAACGCCCCTAAAAACAGGCATAATAACTCCATAAACTTAAAAAGTTAATTTTAACATTATTGCCTTGTATTTAAGAAATTTATACCCTTTTTGTGGCTAAGCCGTGCGCGAAACCTTATTGGATTTTACGGAAAAAACAAAGAATAAAAATGGGATCCAATAAGGCTCCCATTTTGGTCTTAAATCTTATCTATACATAAACCCATCTTTTGCTATAGGTTGAGTGTAAATGCCGCTATTATATTCTTGCCAAGTTCCAGCTGGTTGAATATGACATTTTTTAGAAACCATATGCCATCCAGAATGATATAGAAAGGACTTATGGCATGCTGCTTGAGTTGTGCCCACGGCAAATAAAGTAGTAGCAGCTATTAATCCAACCACTGATGCTTTGATCTTCATCGAGATCTCCTTATCTTGTTACCGAATTAGACCACTAAATGGTCAATATGATTATATAAGCAACTTTCAAGATATGCAAATTTTTGAACATTTTTTTACATTAACAATTAGAAATGATCATTAAAATCAATGTATTGTCATTACAGTTAAAGAGTAAATCAGACATTATTTATAGGGGCTCTTGGGTCTTCAGGAAATTATAAGGCGAAGGGCTTTTAACATAAAAGCTAACATTTATTTCCATCTGGATTTTAAAGGTGGTTCATAGGTTTCAATTTTTTGTAATAATGTAGTAGGATTAGCTTCTAAAACAATCATTTGCAAAAAATTCGCTTTTAAAAAACCTTCATTCACCGTGTGCTCTAAAAACTGCAACAATAAATCAAAATAAGCATTACAATTAAAAATCGCACAAGGCTTAGTATGATAGCCTAATTGAGCCAAAGTAAACATTTCAAAAAACTCATCCAAAGAACCAGCCCCACCAGGAAGCATGACAAATGCATCAGCGAGCGCAGCTATTAGTTCTTTACGCTCACTCATTGATTGAACTATATGCAGTTTGGTCAGGCCAGGATGAGCTAACTCAACATCAACTAGTGACTGAGGCATTACACCAATCACTTTACCTTGATGCTTAAGCATGTAATCCGCTATTACCCCCATTAAACCAACTGTTGCTCCCCCATAAATTAGGGTTATATCCTGTTTAATCAAAGCCTGTGCAAACTCGATTGCTGCTTCTGTATAATTTGACTTGTTACCTGCACTTGCGCCACAAAATACGGCTATGTTTTTGATATGCACGTCCAATCTCTTGTTCTAACTAATTATGGCTGCATTTTAAATGAAGTTTCTTGACAAGAGTAGTACTGGATTTTGTTAATATTCAGCAGTGCTATCACTCGCAGGAAAAGTATCTTCCAATCGTTGATCCAATAATTTGTCTTCTTTAATTTTTTGCTCTTTCTTGTAAGACCTATTGCTTTTATTTTTAGTTTTTTGCCCTATTTTGTTACTAGCCCTGAACTTATTCATTTTTTCTCTCCTGTATTATTTCTCCTCTTTGAT
Source organism: uncultured Legionella sp. (assembly GCA_964618245.1). GTDB lineage: Bacteria > Pseudomonadota > Gammaproteobacteria > Legionellales > Legionellaceae > Legionella. Next base: position 2,804 of record CAZTYT010000289.1, read on the forward strand.
AATTATTCTCTTATAAAACTATTATAGTAAATCTGTCCGTTATGAATCAAAGAAGTGGAGATTTAGAAAACTCATTTTCGAACAAATTCCTCTGTGTATTAATATAAATCGTCGTATGAAAACTGGTTGCCATTGG
>CAZTYT010000290.1:0-2934 GCA_964618245.1 uncultured Legionella sp.
GCCGGAATATCTATACTAATACCAGTAGCGGCTATAAATCCTTTGAATGGACGAAAAAAAGCTGGCTCAAAAGGATTGTTAAAGTCGACGGGTTTTAAAGTATCATTATTGGTATGCCACCATGCTTCTGGTAATGGAGCTGTTTGAGTGAGAGGATCAAAAACATCAGGTACATTAAAGCCACCATATTTAGCTGCCAAGGCATATTGATTGGTAGCCATACCTTGTAGTTTTTGATAGGACAATACATCAACCCAAAAGGTTGCTGCGGTTTGTTTACCAGCTAAATCAGGGCGAAGATCAGAGGTATTTGCATACCAAGCCATACCTGCAATATAGGCGGAATTGCTTCTGCCTGTATAACTATCAGTGCTACCTATATTACCTAAGCCTTGGAGAGCAGCTATTTTATTGGTTAGTGTAATAACATTAATGTCATCACTAAGTACTTCGGGTGGGGTAACCGGTTCACCAGAGGTATAATAAGTATTCCCAGGTAGATTTTTATCTCGATGAGTATATAAATCACCAACACCTAGAAAAGCACTGGCTTGGCAAGAGGCTTCATAAGGGTCTTCCCAATTGGTTAGCACTGGAAAACCATCAGCATAATTATATTTAGCAGTTTCTGATAAGCCGTTCATATTGGTATAGCTGTCAACATTTCCCTTATTACGTAAATAGCGTAAAGCCGCATAATACATTTCACTAACAGGGTCAAGGCTTTTATGATATTGCGTGGTCATTTGACCAAATTTATTAATATAATTGATGACTCCACTATTAACAATTTTTTGTGCCCCAGTTAAACCAAAGGCCGCATTAGTTGCGAGTGCATCTTGAGGGCTGGGATTATCATAAAATACGCCGGTTACTGCACTCCATTCTTTTTCAGGGTTATCGGTTTTTACTTCATCATTAGTTAGATTTGCTAGATAAGGCCCTACAGATTTTTGTTTAGCTCGTAAAGCAGCTCCATCACGTGAAAATGCACTATCGTTCAAATAACCAAATGTGCTATAACGTAGGCGATTAGCATATTCCTGAATCACACCTTCTGGTTTATAGTTATCCCCGTATTTTTTACAATTAGGCTCTAATAAATTTTTTACACAAACTTTAACCCGAATACTAAGTTCATAAGTATTACCTAATTGTATAGGGTTGTTAGGATCATAGGCTAAAACTGTGCCACCAATATTATTAAAAAAGATATGCATTTTATTACCTTTGCCGGTAATAATTGTTTCCATATATAAAGTATCAATTATTTTACCTGATAAGTCTTTAAGTTTAGAAAAAGGACTTAGGTTTTTTATTAATGTATTATCACTACCGATGGCAGGTAGGCGTCTATTTGGAAAAATGCTTGTTCCACCTTGATCATCATGGCGTGCTTTCTCAAGCCAAGTTTCAGTTGGTGTATCTTTAATACGATACCCACCAGTCAGTGCTGAGCGAAAGGAATCAATTGTTTGCGTTGCCGCCCAATTCAGGTAATTACCACTCCATTCTTTATTGTCTCCATCACAAGTATGATTATTTGCCCAAGAGACTGGATAAAAATGCCTATCAGCTTCATTAGTTGAATACTGGTATTTATAGCATTTTTTTGAATCAAAATAGCTGCCATAATCTCTTGTATTAGAGTAGTTACCTAAGTTAGCAATGCCATTAATAGTTGGCCATTCGACTGAAGGTACTAATACGAGATTATCGGCAGCTCCTCCCGCAGTAATTAAAGGAACTTGTGAAATTGGAACAGCCGCATAAGCATAGTTAAACACTATTATGCTAATTCCTAGGGCATGTAAAGCTTGTTTTGTTGGGTTAAAGTCTTTTATTATTTTATGGAGTAAGCGCTTCATATCAATTTTCTACATGCTTCTTTTAATAGTGGCTTGTAAAACGACTACCGCACGTTCTTGAGCATGATTTGGATTGCTACTCCGTGCGGTAATTCGATAATACTGTTCATCAAATACCCCTGGATTAACTCCATATTGCACATTATTAGCACTATTCATTTGCCCAAAAGAAAGCCCCGCTTCACCACGTCCCATTACTTGAATATGATATTGTGGTATACCTATTCTTTGACTGAGATTGACACCTGACTCAGCAGTAACATTCGCCCAACCGGTATTATCATTTTGGAAGGTATTAGCGGGGACGGCTTTACAAGCGATCAGAGAGCTAGGTGAACAGTCTTGAGTACCTAAGGGTTCAGGATTAGCAAGGATGACATTTTGAGCCGTCTGTAAGGCTGCTTCAGCGGCTTGTAAAGCTAAGCCCCGATCATATAAATTCGAGGCCATGTGCTCTTGTAAATTAACCCCACGTATACTGCTTAAGGCGAGTACGGTCATTACCAAGAGAAAAACAATGGACACTAACAGGGTAGTACCACGTTGAGACTTGAGTTTCATTAGATACGATTCCTGAGTGCTATGATTTGAGTAAAACTGCGCTGTAAGCGTCCCTCATTGATACTAGAGTCACTAGATACCTTGGTCTCAGCGGAGACTAAGTGCATCTGTAAACTGAGAGCATCCACATTACCCCAAGCATTCGCCGCATTAATTGTGGCAGCTGTATCCCAAGAGTTGCTATTTCGCCGATGGTAGCTAATTTGCAAATCACTGACCCCCGCTACAATTTCTTCAGTAACGACCTCGCCGGCTGTACCAATGCGTTGGCGATACAGTGAGCGTCCGCCATCATCAGTCCGGCCGTTATAACCTATATACCAAATAGAACTCATAAAGCGGCTGATATTGGCATTTGGGTTATAGGTAATGTAACTGGGCGTTGCTGGGCAGCGTCCGGGCAAGCCCAAACCAATTTGACAATTACCAGGGATTAACCCTCCACCCACAGCATGGCGTTTGAGATTTTATCACGTGATTTACGCCACACCGGATTCACGCCTTG
>CAZTYT010000291.1:0-2928 GCA_964618245.1 uncultured Legionella sp.
ATTGGAAGGAAGATCTATACAAGCGTATTTCCCCTTATATTGCTGAACATGCTATAGCACACAAAGGTGTTTTCTCTGAGGGTTTCCACAAAGTGACATTACCGCAAATAGCTGACAAAAACGCATTCCATGCCCAAACCGCAACGGGGAAATTAAATGCTGAAATTACTCCTACAATCCCATATGGATGCCATTGCTCATACATACGGTGATTAGGGCGTTCAGAATGCATTGTATTACCATAGAGCATACGCGATTGGCCTACAGCAAAATCAGCAATATCAATCATCTCCTGAACTTCACCATCACCCTCTTGTTTGGATTTACCCATCTCCAGAGAAACAAGACTTCCAAGCTCATCTTTTTTCTCTCGTAGCAATTGTCCTATTTGACGAATAATTTCCCCACGTTTAGGTGCAGGCACCTTCTTCCATTGCTCAGCGGCATGCTGAGCACGAATCATTACTTGCTCATAATCATCTTGTGAGCAAAGGGCAACTTCTGCCAGTTTTTCATCCTGTGCCGGGCTATAAGAAACTATGGTATTTTTGTGTATCTCACTGTGCCATTGGCCACTAAATGCCCCGGCATTAATGTCTTGAATGTTTAATCGATTTAATAATTCCATCAAAAACTCCTTTAGGGAATCAAAATAAGGTAACAGGTTATTGAGCCAAAGCTCAGCAACCTGCTAGTGACCCCAAGTTAACACTGTATTTGGAGGTTGAACCAATAGATTAAATCCTCGGATTAAGCGTAATAACGGCCGAAGCGATTCTCTAATACAGCTGCTAATTGGAACTTTTCTTGTAATACTAATCCCTTATATTCATTAGCCTGCCCTAAAACCAGGTCCACAACAGCACAAGCACCAGAAGCTGTACTCACTTGAATCGCTGACCACTCTAAACCACAGATAACCTGAGGATAGATTTTTTTAACATAGCTTTTCTCAGTAAGCTCGCCTTGTTTTATTCCTTCCACAGTCACATAAACAATGACCATATCCTGATATGTTTTAGGAATTGCATTTTCTAAAATTCGCTTTAAGGTAGGACGATCTTGGTTTAAACGTAAGTCATTCATTAACAAACGCATCTTCTGACAATGACCGGGATAACGCATGGTTTTATAGTTCATTGTTTGTACTTTACCAGCATGTATCTCAGCTAAACTGCCTAAACCTCCAGAAGTATTAAATGCTTCATATTCACAACCATCAATTTGAATTGATTCCAATCCTTCTAAAGGAGACAAGGTGACATACTCACCATATTTAATACCGTAGCAAGGATTACCATATTCATTAATAACCCCGTCAGTAGACCAGGTTAAAGAATAATGGAGTGCATTATTTGCACGTTGAGGTAACGCACCTACCCGCAGCTTCACATGATTTGATTTTTCAAATTCTTGCATCAGGCTATTTGCTGCAATGCTGATAAATCCTGGCGCTAAACCACACTGAGGGACAAATGCGGTTTCTGCATTTGCTGCAATAGTTTTTACTGCTTCCGTAACCGAAGTATCTTCGGTTAAGTCAAAATAATGTGCTTTAGCGGCCTTAGCTGCTTCCGCTACGTGGGTATTTAGGAAATAAGGAAGACTTGAAATAACAGCGACAACTCCATGTTTTTCCATATAAGCCTGGGTGGAACGCAGATCTTTAACATCTAAAGCGACTGTTTTGATCTTAGGCAAAGCATTTAGTAATCGTTGTACATCTGAACCATTAAAATCAATGTCAACCAGATGCACTTGATAAGAACCACTCTCTGCTAATAAACAGGCAATTAAACTACCAATTTTCCCTGCACCCGTAATCATTACATTATACATATAAATCCCTCTCCATTGTAAATCGGCGTTTATCGTACACAAAATATTAGGAATTGCAAAGTAAGGAGTTACTTATATTTCTTGACCTGAAAACGCTACTAATTGTATCTTATCGTTTTACAATTTGATGACACGGTATGAAGCAACCTGCTTTAGCAAATTCCATTTCCCTAAATACATCAATTCATGTCAGCTATGTGAAATATCTACTTATCATGGTTACAGGGCTACTAGCGCCTTTAGGCTTTGCTCCCTTCCACATGCCCGGTTTTACTATTTTAAGTCTGGCATTTCTTTTTTTTAGCATCAAAAACTGCCCAGCCAAACAAAGTTTTTACTCTGGTTTTGCATATGGTATAGGTTATTTTGGTTTTGGAGTTTCCTGGGTTATTGTCAGTATTCATGATTATGGTCAGTTGAACTACGTTCTTTCAGCCTTGGTTACATTAATTTTTATTATGTACCTGTCGTTATTTCCAGCTTTAGTTGCCTATGTTTATAGTCACCTAAAATTTACTGAAAAAAAAATACAGTCAGCTATTTTGTTTGCAGTACTTTGGTGTATTAGCGAATACCTTCGTTCTAATTTATTTAGTGGTTTTCCATGGTTATTAATTGGTACGCCATTGATTGATACGCCTATTAAATACATCACCCCATTTTTAGGAATTTATGGTCTGAGTTTACTTTGCGCATTTATTTCCGCACTCCTACCTCTCGCCATGCACGAGCAATCTCCTAAACGATATATGTATGTTATATTGTTTGTTTTGTTAATAATTGGACCTTTTGCCTGTAAAAATATTAATTGGACTCAGATACAGCAAAATCCAATTACAATTGGAGGAGTACAAGCCAATTTATCCATGCGTGATAAATGGGATGAGGCTTTATTTTGGAATTTGTTAAAACATTACGAAAATGCCATTAACAAATTACTGGGCAAACAGCTTATTATTTTACCTGAGTCTGCTATCCCTCTTCCCGCTAGCTACCTGGATAAATACTTGCACCAATGGAATGAAAAAACGTTAAACGCTAAAAGCGCCCTAATGGTTGGAATACTTCAGCCAACAAGCGATACCGCAG
>CAZTYT010000292.1:0-2922 GCA_964618245.1 uncultured Legionella sp.
TGCCATACACTTCAAAATTGCAGCTATAATTCCATCCCCCAACAGAGAGGAATGTTTCAATGTGCTTTTGCCTTGATAAATCCACCGCTTCCTTTAATGCAGTAAATGCCATAGCTCCATTACCATCATGCTCATCGAAATAGCCAAGAATACCAGTGTTCGCTAAACTACCAGATTGATAATCAGTTAATGTGGGTTTAACAAAAGAAAAAATTACGCGATTAAAATTCGGCTTGTCTATTTTATTTAAATCATCGACATATTGCTGTAATTGCTTGGGTTCGTCGATTAATAAATAAACCGTAACAATTTTTTCACTTTGAAGCTCAGCGTATGCAGGGCTGGAAACGACAATAATGATAAAACATAGTAAAAATAAAAAAGACGATAATAAAAAATTGCGGGATGGATTTGGCTTCATTAGTCCTCCAAATATTGGACGAAAAGAATCATGAAGCACAAATTATACATATATTGATCATATTGTTCAATATAAAATAAGAATCATACCTTAACCTGACAATTTAACTAGCAAACCCACATTGCCATGAACTCATCCACTTTCATTGCAGCCAGTGTATTAGTATCACTCATCGTCTGAGTAATTTTCTCTACTCGATCTGCTGAAAATTGGGTACTTAAATTCTTTTTAAACTTCGACAATAAAACAGGAATACCTTCTTCTCTTCTTCGCTTATGGCCGATAGGATATTCTATGGTAATCAGCTCACTTTTTGTACCATCATTAAATATCAATTGGATGCTATTGGCAATTGAACGCTTCTCAGGATCATGGTATTCACGTGAAAATCGTTCATTTTCAGTTACCTGCATTTTCGCACGTAAAGCGTCTATTCGTGGATCAGCTGCGACCTTATCTTCATAATGTTCTGCCGTTAAATCACCAAATAAAAGACCAATAGCTACCATATACTGTAAACAATGATCACGGTCAGCAGGATTATGAAGAGCCCCTTGCTTGCTAATGATACGAATCGCTGATTCATGGGTAACAAGCTCAATTTTGGTAATATCATTCAAACGCTCTTTAACTAATGGATGAAGCTTGACCGCGCACTCGACAGCAGTTTGTGCATGAAATTCTGCTGGATAAGATAACTTAAATAAGACATTTTCCATGACATAGCTATCATAAGGGCGTTGAAATTTAAATGGCTTTTTACCAAAAAGCACATCATAAAAACCCCAAGTCGGAGCAGTAAGAGCACTTGGATACCCCATTTCACCTGTTTTTGCAATCAAAGCAAGCCTTACAGCACGTGAAGTCGCATCACCAGCTGCCCATGATTTACGTGATCCGGCATTAGGTGCGTGCCGATAAGTTCTTAAACTTTGGCCATCCACAAAAACTTGGGAGAGAGTTCTTAACATCATGTCGCGGTCTGCGCCAAATAATAATGCCGCAACTGCTGCGCTAGCTACTTTGACTAATAGCACATGATCCAGCCCTACGCGATTAAAACTATTTTCTAAAGCAAGGCAACCTTGAATTTCATGGGCTTTGATCATAGCTGTTAAAACATCTTGCATTAAGATAGGTGCTTTGCCTTTTGCGCAGTTCTGACGGCACATATAGTCTGCAACAGCTAAAATAGCGCCTAAATTATCTGATGGATGTCCCCATTCTGCTGCTAGCCAGGTATCATTAAAATCTAACCAGCGAATCATTGCACCAATGTTAAAGGCCGCTTGAACTGGGTCTAACTCATAAGCAGTTCCTGGCACACGTGCTCCATCGGCAAGTGTTGCTCCTGGAACTATAGGTCCCATAAGCTTGGTGCACTCAGAAAAATTCAGTGCCAAAATACCACAGCCAAGTGTATCCATTAAACACAAACGAGCGGTTTCATAAGCTAAAACACTCTCAATTTTTTTATTTAATACATAATCAGCAATATCAATGATCACCTGATCGTAATCAGGTTTTACATTATCTTCTACGTAATTGCTCATATTAACCTCTTGTTTCAATTGTAGGAAAAGGCCTTGGGTCAGGACCAATATATTCAGATGTAGGCCTAATTAATTTATTATTAGCACGTTGTTCCATCACATGAGCTGCCCAGCCTGTAATACGTGACATCACAAAAATTGGGGTAAATAAAAATGTGGGAATACCACAATAGTGATAAGCAGAGGCACTATAAAAATCGAGATTGGGAAAGAGTTTCTTTTCATTCCACATTACTTCTTCGATACGCTCAGAAATGTTATATAAGGGAAAAGCATTTTTTTCTTTAGCCAAACGAAAAGACCATTTTTTAATAATATCTGAGCGGGGATCACAAGTAGTATAAACACGATGACCAAAACCCATTATTAATGCTTTTTCCTCTAACATTTTTCTTAGTCCCGCTTCTGCCTCATCAGGACTTTTAAAACGTTCAATTAATTGCATGGCAGCCTCATTCGCGCCACCATGCAAAGGACCACGTAAAGTACCGATAGCACTCACTATAGCAGAATAAAAATCGGATAACGTGGCTGCAGTCACTCGTGCTGCAAAAGTAGACGCATTAAATTCATGCTCTGCATACAAAATTAAAGAAACATTCATCATGTCTATTTCAACTTGAGCCGGTTTAGTACCATGTAATAAAGTTAAGAAATGACCGCCTGTAGTTGGTTCATCACTTAATCCGGAAATTTCCTGCTTTTTAAAATGGTAAGCATACCAATAACACATCATGCCTGGAAATATTGCCAGAAGCCGATCTGCGATTGCATGTTCCTCAGAAAAATCATTTTCAGGCTCAATATTCCCTAAAAAAGAACAACCAGTTCGTAAAACATCCATGGGATGCGTATTTTTAGGAATCATTTGTAATACAGTTTTTAAAGAGTTAGGCAAACTGCGAAGGCTTACTAATTTTTGAGTGTATTGAGTTAATTCGTTTTGAG
>CAZTYT010000293.1:0-2911 GCA_964618245.1 uncultured Legionella sp.
CACATTTGGCAACCTTTAGGGATAAATGAGGCTGCCTGGGAATATACAAAGGTACCAGCTACCCAATTAGCTCATGGGTACCAATGGGATAATGGCACTTGGAAAGAAGAGAAATTATTGCATGATGGTAGTTTTGGTGCCATGGGTGGAATAATAATGTCCATGGCGTCGTTTAGTCGTTATGTTGCTTTGCATCAAGCCGCATGGCCTCCGCGTGACGATGCAGAATCACATCTCATTCGCAGAAGCTCTATTCGCGAAATGCACCAACCCTGGCGCTTTAATACTTTTAATGCGCAGGCTAAATTAAACGACCAGCGTTGCGCTACCATTAGTGCTTATGGGTATGGATTAAGATGGCTTCGAGATTGTCATTCGATTGTTTACATTGGTCATAGTGGTGGTTTACCTGGTTTTGGTAGTAATTGGGTGATTTTACCTGAATATGGAATTGGTGCTGTTTTATTTGCAAATGTCACTTACGCGCCAGCGGATGCAATTAACCTGAATGTAATCAATACATTGATTAAACAAGCTCATCTGCAACCACGCCAATTACCTCCTTCTACTCCTTTGGAAGAAAAAAAAGAAGCTTTAATGGAGTTACTTCCTGATTGGCAAAATGTTCCAGCAACAGGTGTGTTTGCAGCTAATTTTTTTCAGGATAACCCCATAGAGTCACTAAGAAAGAAAACCCAAACTTTGTTTGCTATGGCAGGTAAGATCATAAAAGTTGGGGAATTAATACCAGAAAATCAATTGCGTGGTTATTTTATTCTGGAAGGGGAAAACATGGATTTAAAAATCAGTTTTACTTTATCACCTGAAAATCCGGCTTTGATTCAGAGTTATCAGATAGAGGAAACTAAAATAAAAGACAAAATGTTTGCCTAGAGTTGTTATTGTTTATTTTTTGTACTAAATTTAAGGGGTGAGCTTTTAACGGATAATTCATTTTAGGGAGAAAGAAAATGAATAGGGATATCTTTGAAGGAAAATGGGAAGAGGTGAAAGGAAAAATGAAATCTGTTTGGGGCAAGTTAACTGATGATGACCTCAAACAAATCGAAGGAAATCAAGAAGAAATCTATGGAAAACTACAGAAGCATTATGGTTACACCAGGGATGAAGTTAAAAAAGCCATCAAGGATTTCCAACACAAAATAAAGCACTAATTGTTTTTTTGATCTTTTTACCATCATTTTGTATAAATGATGGTAAATCCAAATTAATTTCTTTGCGTCGGCAAATTTGAACAATTAGAGTTTCTTTCCTAAGCTAAAATAAATTTATTGTTTAAGTTAATCATTTTAGTCAAGGGAATGCCTAATGAAAATCTTAAAAATCCAGGTACTCAAAGGTCCAAACTATTGGTCAAATTATCGCAAAGAATTGATTGAAATGAAGTTAGACCTTGGAGTTTACGAGGAAAAGCCAACTAATCAATTGGGTAATTTTACCCAAAGACTTATGGAGTATCTCCCTAGCTTATATAGTCATCGCTGTTCACCAGGTGTTGAAGGCGGGTTACTCCAGCGAATGCAGGAGGGTACTTGGCTTGGACATGTTATTGAACATGTAGCCTTGGAATTACAATGCTTGGCTGGTATGGATTGCGGCTTTGGCAGAACCTACGGAACTAAAGAGTTTGGTGTTTATTACGTAATATTTGCGTATGAAATAGAAACAGCAGGTCTGTATGTTGCAGAAGCTGCGGTTAACTTTATTCAGGCGCTTGCAGAAGGTAGGGAATATCCCTTAGAGAAAGACATTGAGCAATTGAAAGAAATTTTTCGCGTAGAAAGCTTAGGCCCAAGTACCCAGGCAATAGTTGATGAGGCGAAGCGCAGAAAGATACCTTATCACCGCATTCCTAATAGCTCTTTAGTAATATTAGGACAAGGACGCAATCAAAAGAAAGTTTGGGCAGCTCTCACTTCAAAAACAAGCTCCATTGGGGTTGATATTGCTGCTGATAAGGAATTAACCAAGAGAGTTTTAAGCGCAAATTGTATTCCAACACCTAAGGGTCTAAATATCCAAACCAGGGAAGAATTAGAACAAGCTGTCGAAGAACTGGGTTTTCCTTTAGTGATTAAGCCTTTGACGGGCAATCATGGAAGAGGCGTTACTACGAATATTACTCATCTTGCCAAAGCATATGAAGGATTTGAAATAGCGAAAAAATTTTCCCATCAATTAGTGATTGAACGTTACATTGCGGGTAATGATTATCGCTTTTTAGTAGTAAATTATAAAGTGGTTGCGGTAGCTCAACGTACCCCTGCTAAAGTAACAGGCGATGGTGTTTTAACTATTGAGCAACTTATTAAACAGGAAAATGCTGATCCTAAGCGTGGGGAGGATCATGAAAAGCATTTAACCATTATTAAAATCGATGATTCAACTTTTTCTATTCTCAGACAAAATAATTTGAGCCTAAGTAGCGTATTACCTAAAGGCCAGGTTTTATATCTAAAAGAAGCTGCCAATTTAAGTTCAGGAGGAACTGCTACCGATGTAACGGAGGAGGTTCATCCTTTCAATGTTTTTTTGGCGGAGAGGGCAGCCAGATTACTTAATTTGGACATTTGCGGTATTGATGTAGTTGCTAGAGATATCAGTTTACCTATTAAAGAACATCATGGGGCATTGATTGAAGTTAATGCAGGTCCCGGCTTAAGAATGCATTTGGCACCGAATGAAGGTAAACCACGGAACGTGGCGGAGCCCATTTTAGATATGCTTTATCCTTCAAGTGTTTCCTCACGTATTCCTATTGTTGCTGTCACTGGAACTAACGGTAAAACGACAGTGGTTCGCTTAATAGCTCATTTGGCGCGATGCGTTAATTATTATACTGGTTTTACTACAACGGATGGGATTTACCTTAATAATAAATTAATTTTTA
>CAZTYT010000294.1:0-2907 GCA_964618245.1 uncultured Legionella sp.
TATTTGACACCCTCTCAAAATGTTGTTCGGATAGGAAGTTATCGGCTAGGATTGGATAAAATTAAAAAAATTCAATAAAAACAGTTACTGATCCTTTAATTTTTATCTTAATATATGTCAGTTAAATTACTAAGGGACTTTATGAAACGGCTTATCTTTCTTGATTGGTTAAGGATTTTCTCCTTTGCAAGTGTATTAATTGGACATAAATTTTATCAACCTATGGTCAATCTTTCTCAAGATGATACAGTTCACGAGTCATTAAGGGTATTATTGAAGTTAGCCTTGCCCTTGGTTTATGGCGGAGGAGCTGGAGTTGTTGTTTTCTTTCTGATATCCGGTTATGTCATTACTCACGTTATCCAAAAAGAACAACCTTTAGAGTTTTTCATTAAACGTTTTTTTAGAATATACCCGCTATATATCTTTGCAGTCATGATGCAGTACAGTCTGATGCACATACCTGTTAACCCCCAAACGCTGATTCCCCAACTGTTTTTAGTAGGCGATTTTTTTAATACCCCACACGCCTTAAATGGCGTGGAATGGACATTGAGAATTGAAGTGCTCTTTTATGTTTATATGCTTGTCCTGCGCCAACTCAAACTAATCGGCCAATACGACTCTGCGCTACCTTGGGTTCTTATTATTACAACCGTTTCATTGAGCTATCTTCCCCAACTCCCTAGTGAAGTTCTTGGAAATCATGGTTATGACAATATTTACATCCCCTTCTTATTTTTAGGTGTTTTTATTTGGTTATATGAAAATAAGAAAGCTACCTTTGGGATAACCAGTTTCTTTTTTGGTTTAACCTTGCTTCAACACTGGCATCTTATTGATACCTGGCAACCTTTTTGGCGACATGATCATTTTGCCATTTTAGGTGTTTTTGTATTTTTATTAGTCTGGTCTTTTCGTGAAAAAATGTCGAATAGTTTACTGATTGTCTCTATTTCAGAACTGACCTATTCGGTTTATCTTTTTCATAATTGGCTGTTGGAATATATCAAAGAGTTACCCTTATGGGGCGGCTTATTCAGTCATAAGGGATACGCGTTGAGTTTATTATTTGGAGTTTGTTTCCTGCTAGTCAGGTGCATTGAAAAGCCAGGCATCAAAATGGGTGCTTACCTTATCAAATACATTAATTCAATCGAGTTTCGCCTTAAAGCGTTTAAGAAAGTTAGCACTTAATCTCACCTCATCAAGTCTATCATTAATTCATGTCGGGCCTTGGCCCGGCAAGATCTTGTTTAATCTAGCGTTGCAGAATCTATTTGTCGGAACAAGGCTGCCGCTCTGCGCAAACCTAGCCGCCTAAAGTAGGAAACCCACAAAATAAATGCCTTTGACTGTTAATATTATGTTAATTTTGATCATATAAAATACTTCTGTTTTGAGTTAATAAGTAGGTTTAAAATGGCAAAATTTATTCTTATTCATGCAAATTGTCGCAACGATACCGCAAGAGGTGATTATGTCTTTGCAGCGAATATTGCAAAGGATCTTATCCACGAAATTCAAGCAAGCTCAAATCCAGATATTCAAGTATGTTTGGTCAGTACATTAGATGGAGCCGAGCGATTCGCCAAAATTTATGGTCCAGTTAATGAGGGTAAAGTCACTGTAGATGGAATGGAAGTGCATCTCTCTTCCTTAGAAGAATTTGACGCCGTAGCTAATTATGTCGTTGCTTTTATTGATGCAAATCGCTGCAAATACTCTCCAGCCGAGATTGTTAAGCGTGTAATGTCCCCTGATAGCAAATTTCTCTTTGTGGGAAATGCAAACCAAACGGCTCTTCCGGCTATAAGCACTCAATTGGCTTATATCCGTGAGCGGAAAATGGAGCAATTGGGACTTTATAATTCTTTCGATACAGAAGATATATTTGCAGGCGCTGCTGGGATTGGTGCTGATCGACTTGGCCTGCCAACAATCAATCCCACAAGGTACTTACCCTCATTAACTACTGCTCAACAAAGCTTCATACCTAAAGACAAATATAATTTTATGTATGTCAGAGTCACAGACTACACTGAATATAAGCTGGTTGCTCAATACATCAAATTGGCTAATTTCGATCATTATATTTTAGTTGGCGACTTTGAGCACCCCCAACAAAAAAAACAAATTGAAACGGAATATCACTCGCTTACTAAAGCACCATTTCCCACAATTCATTACTACCAGTCTTTACCTAATATCGACATGCGTCATATGGTTGCCAATGCGACTGGAACAATAGTTTTATCTACAGGAACGACTAGCACATTAGAAGCGATGTTAGATGATAAGCTTCCTTTCTATCAAACATCAGAGGATAATGTTGATTTCGTTAGTTCTTATTTGCTAGCAGTTAAATCCATTGTAGCAAACGACTCCTCTTTAATTGGATGCATGCCGCAACTGATTATAGAATTGTCCTCTTTACTCTTTGCCGATAAGCCTCTTAGTCTGTTACAAGCGCAACGAACCGAAAAGCTCCTACAGATATCATCAGTGAATAGCCACCTACTTCAGGTTAATCGAAACATCGTTGAACAAGCAAATGGAAAAATTGCTACTCGTTTGCTGGGATTTATTAATGGCCCCAAAAAAAACCAATGATCAGTTTCAGTTAGCTGAAGTTTGTGCATCCTTGCGCAAGCCTAGTGAGACAGGAAGCCCGGTGTATGACCAAGCATTACGGCGTGCGGCAAGCTGGGGGAAACTCTTTGAAATTAAAGTATTAATCAAATCCATTCCCGGGGATAATCTTAATAAGCAAGATCCCAGTTTTGGTCGCACCGCGTTACATTGGGCAGTTCATTATGGCCATTTGGATTGTGCGCGAGCCTTAGTGGAGGCCTGTGTTGATCTGAACTGTCTGGATAATGATAATAAATCGCCCTTGCATCTAGC
>CAZTYT010000295.1:0-2904 GCA_964618245.1 uncultured Legionella sp.
CATAGCTTGGGTGATCAATATTAAATTGTAATTTGATGTGTGGTAGTAAGGCTGTAATGTCGTTCATGATTGATATCCTCAATTTATGTATTCAGTATATATTTTTCCTAAAGCCAACGTTGTTACACCAATATTTAATTCGGCATGAAAACAAATAAAAATCTTGTATTTATTTTTTTCATTTAAAACAATTTTACGACTTTAAACTACTGTAAATACTCAAAATGAAAACATTTACTAATTCTTGACAATAAAGTAAGAACCCAGAACTCATTTCCTTTATATGATTTCTATAATTATAGATGCAATTTGTAGGCCAACTTTTTAATTCAAAGAAAAAATAATTTTAACTTATTGATTAATATAAATTTTTTATTGATGCTATCAGATAATTGACAATACTACCCTGCTCCAATCCTCGTATAAAAATGCTTGCCCATCGCAAAATAATGCCTATGCCATAAACGCTTGCTTGTTTTTCTCATTAAAACTAGCGGCAACTAAGGCAACGAATAACGGCAAATTTTTGCCGTTAAGGAGCCAAACGACGGAGCAACCATCTATCTCCTTGATAAAAATAGTGAATTCTATCATGTAAACGGTTGTCACGCCCTTGCCAAAACTCGATTTCATTGGGAATAACCCTATAGCCTCCCCAATGCTCTGGGCGAAGAACAGGAGCCTGACCATGCTTTTGAATCAAATCATTTACCGCAAGTTCAAGTGCTTCACGACTAGAAACTTCGCTACTTTGAGGAGAGACAATTGCACTAAACTGGCTTTTAACCGGCCGCGATGCAAAATAGCTATCAGATAACTCTTTATTGACTTTCTTTATTGCCCCACGAACACGAACTTGTCTTGCCATTTGTGGCCAATAAAAATTAAGGGCAACGTAAGGATGATTCTCAATCTGCAACGCTTTTGCACTTTTATAGTTAGTGTAAAAAATAAAATTTCCGTCTTCTAGACCTTTTAAAAGTACTACTCTTGAATCAGGATGACCTTTATCGTCTACTGTAGAAAGAACCATAGCGGTTGGATCGTTGGTTTCGTGCCTCAAGACATCGGCAAACCAATGATGAAATTGAACAATCGGATCCTCAGGTACAATTTGCTCGTTAAGCGTTAACTCCCCGTAATCCCGCCTGATATCGGCAATACTTCTAAACTTGGTCATGATACACCCGAACTATAAAGCCCCACTGCCATTAAGTTAAGATGAGTTCGGGATCATAGACGTCTTAGACTTGTTTTAGCTTCTGATGGCCAAAGAGACAGCCCAAGCTTCCGTCTTGAGGCTTAAACCTCAAGACGGCGTAAACGCTTTCTCAGCTGAATGGTTCGAAGCAGAGAAAAGAGTCCTTATCCTGAACTCACGTAAAAATTAATTGTTCTTTGTACACTACCAGCCTGTTACTTCAGCAATCGCATCACCTAAATCTGCAGGTGAACGAACTGTTTTTACTCCAGCAGCTTCCAGTGCAGCATATTTCTCCTTGGCAGTCCCTTTCCCACCTGAAATAATAGCGCCTGCATGCCCCATGCGTTTTCCTGCAGGTGCGGTAACTCCGGCAATATAAGAAACAACTGGCTTGCTGATATTAGATTTGATGTATTCGGCGGCCTCTTCTTCAGCTGAACCGCCAATCTCACCTACCATAATGATGGCTTCAGTTTGAGGGTCTTTCTCAAATAATGCCAAGGCGTCAATAAAATTGGTACCAGGAATAGGATCACCACCAATTCCAATACAGGTACTTTGGCCAAAGCCTTTATCAGTTGTTTGTTTAACAGCCTCATAAGTCAATGTACCTGAACGAGACACAATACCTACTTTTCCAGGTAGGTGAATTGAACCAGGCATAATACCAATTTTACATTCACCTGGCGTAATAATTCCTGGGCAGTTAGGACCAATTAAACGAGCCTGGGTATTATTTTCCAAATACACTTTAACCTCGAGCATATCCAAAACAGGGACACCCTCAGTGATACAAACAATTAATTTAATTCCAGCATCTGCCGCTTCCAGAATCGAATCTTTGCAAAAAGGAGCAGGAACATAGATCACACTCGCATCAGCTTGGGTAGCGTCTACTGCTTCACGCATGGTATTAAACACTGGCAAACCTAAATGCTCTTGACCACCTTTTCCAGGAGTAACACCACCAACCATACGAGTTCCATACTCAATGGCTTGCTCTGAATGATACGTTCCTTGCTTACCAGTAAAACCTTGGCACAATACTTTGGTTTGTTTATTAACTAATACACTCATGGTTAACCTCAAATTTATTTGCGCCTTAAACCATCATACAGTGGATTAAGGTAATTATTCTTTTCCCTTTCTGTTTCTTACAGAAAGGGATGTAAACAGTGAACTAGGCGACAGCTGCAACAATCTTCTTCGCCGCATCAGTCAAACTGGTTGCAGCAATGACATTTAAATCGCTTTTATTCAAAATATCAGCGCCTAATTGAGCGTTATTGCCTTCCAAACGGACTACTACCGGAATTTTTACATCCACTTCTTTAACGGCAGCCAAAATACCATCTGCAATAAGATCACAGCGTACGATACCGCCGAAGATATTAACTAATATTCCTTTCACCTTGTCGTCAGATAAAATTATTTTTAATGCTTCGCTGACACGCTCTTTTGTTGCACCACCACCAACATCAAGGAAGTTAGCCGGTTCACCACCGTGAAGCTTAATAACATCCATCGTTGCCATCGCCAAACCAGCACCATTGACCATACAACCAATTGAGCCATCCAGAGGGATGTAATTTAATTCCCAATCGCTGGCACGGTTTTCGCGCTCATCTTCTTGAGAGGTATCTCGCATACTTTTTAATTTAGGCTGACGATATAAGGCATTGCCATCAATGTTAATTTTA
>CAZTYT010000296.1:0-2889 GCA_964618245.1 uncultured Legionella sp.
AAAAAATACGCATATCAATGCTTATTTGGTAAAAAATGGAGACCCGTCAGTTAATGCTGCGCTATTAGAAGCTACTACGTATTCTCAAGCTATGAATTTCTTCGGTAATACTGATATGACTATCCGGTTCGGGGATCGCGGGTGTTCCTCTCGTCATGCGAGAGAATTAGGTAATGCTGAACCGACTTGTGGTGAGTTGGTTTTGCCTCAGGCCGCTCTAAAAGATCCTGGTGCACTTAGTATTCAGGAGGGTTATTATGATCTGGTAAGGCATCTGTGGGGCGATTATTATGGGCGCACTTGGGCAAATAAGGGTTTTTGTGATCCTGCTGAGGTAAATATAGTATTGAATGGTGGCGGCAATCTAGATTTTAAAAAGAAGTCCATTTACTATGTTCAAGGGCTTTGCAGGTCTAATAATCCTGCATTAGCAGCAGCAACATCTGCACCTTCTGCAGATTGGCTGAATTCTATGCAGGCTGGTTATGTTGATGGAGATACGTGCAGCGCACCAAAGTTTAATGGGGTTACCTTATCCCTCGTTCCTGCGCCTTCTATAGTTTCAGGCATCACAGCCAGTGTAATCTTGGAAAATATTATTCGTAAAGGTGTGTATGTCGAAATTCAGTTCATCGGTGGTTTGGGATCAAGCAACTTTATGGTATCGATGGATGAAATTTCACGTGGATGGGCCGGAGCAGGCATGTGGTATAATCATATTGCTGGTATTAATGGAGCAGTATCTGGCGCAGCTTGGAAAACTCCGCAAATTTCCAAATACTCGGAAATACAAAATAAGGTTATAAAATTAAATTCCCTTAACAGCCAGCACATATCCCAAAATTCATTAACAGCGCCGAATTCTGGATCGGGTGACCGCCCGTTGAATTTGCCCCGTCAAGAGCAAGAGACGCAGGCAGCTGCAGCTCTCTATGAAATTGATAAACTATGGCAGAGTTCATCGCTTAGCTTGAAGCCCAAATCTGGTAATATGATTTATGATTTCCTAAACTTCCTTTTTGGAACTAAAGGACTGTTTGATTTAAAGGATCCTGTCAATCAATCAACGCATCCTTTGGGGCTGATGACAGCTTTGGGCAAAGGGTTGATTGAGGCCTCAGTTCGTAATCTTGGCATTGGGTTAGGGCTTCAAGTAGCCTCAATCGTGCCTATTGATATTATTGGGCCATTGTTAGAGGGGGCATCATCGCTGTTTTATACTGCTGCAACGATGACTCTTACAGCTGGGTTCATTCTCTATTACATCTTGCCATTCCTACCATTTGTTTATTTCTTCTTTGCAGTGGGCAACTGGATTAAAGGGATTTTTGAGGCGTTGGTTGGTGTTCCACTTTGGGCCCTTGCGCATTTGCGAATTGATGGGGAGGGGTTACCAGGTAGTGCTGCACTTAACGGGTATTTTCTTATATTTGAAATTTTCTTAAGACCAATTTTGATTATTTTTGGTTTGATAGCTGCGGTTAGTACGTTCGGAGCGATGGCTTTGGTTCTCAATTCAATTTTTGATTTAGCAGTTTATAATGTTGGAGGGGTTGATCTTACGCCTGTTGCTTGTGGGGCCCCATCTACTGCAACACAAGATTTAATGGATATGGTACGTGGGCCGGTAGACCAGTTTTTTTACACTGTGATGTATTGTGTGGTGATTTATATTATGGCTTTGTCATCCTTTAAGCTGATAGATCTTATTCCCAATAAAATTTTGCGCTGGATGGGTGCTAACGTAGATACATTCGGCGACTTGGCTGGTGATCCAGCGCAAAGCTTAACCCAATATGCTGCCATAGGAGGTAATCAGGTTACATCCGGGTTGGTTTCTGGTATGAAAAATGCTGTCGGCGCTGGTGGTAAATTTGTTCAAGGCGCTATGAAGGCGGGGCAAGAAGATGGCAAATAAAACAATGAATGCTTTGTTTTGTAAAGTATTTTTGTTTGCATAAACACTTGTTTTGAAGTTGGTTATTGAGTGATGGCGGGAGGTGAAGTTACCACAGACGTTTTTATAAGTAAGGTAACACAGATTTTTGGTCTATACCGCATAATTTGCCTCACTTCATCGCCTGTCAGCATCTGCCTCTCTTGCAAAGCGCCAGCAACATTTTTTACCACTTCGAGATTTCTGGATATAAGCTCAAAAGCATCCCGTATCCCTTTTTCTTCAATCATTTTTATATGAGCATGAATGTCTTGTGCAGAAGATCCATCAGGAATCATGTTTGCCGTAATTTTCTTAGGAACATAATATTGACCACAAATAAATTTGGGATTTTCAGGAAAGGTGTCAGGTTTAACTGCCAGCGCTGCTGCAGCCCGCCAGGCATTTCTGCTGCAAAGTCATCTTGCGGTCCCATGGCCCTGTGAGTTAGCCCGCCGCCTTTCTTATATACCTCAACTGTTATAACGCGCAGACCTTGCAGACAGGCAACTACAGCGTGGCCTGACTCATGGATTGAAATATGCTGTCGTATTTTCCAAGGTCTAAAAAAAGTATCCATTCATTCAACCATTTTATGCTACATTTCGTTGAAAATAGGATATTTTTAACGAAGATCCTGAATTTAAGATGTAGCGCCGCGCGAGCTTCCGGTCCAGATTTAGACTTTGGCCGCCTCGCAGTCGCCCGGTACCATTTCACTCAAAACTGGTGTCCTATTTTTGAGTGAAATTACTATAGTTCGTTATGCTATAAGATTAGAGATAAGAATTTTTCTAATTCTTGTCTCATTTTATCTCATATCAAGCTATTGTTGGTTTTGTATTATGTCCAGCAGCGGCATTCGGTTTTAGTAGCGATGATTCTGCTAAGGCGGCTTCAAAACCTGACAGCATACTACTAATAAAGTGTATAAAATAATTAGTTTCTTCACT
>CAZTYT010000297.1:0-2883 GCA_964618245.1 uncultured Legionella sp.
TTCCTGTGGAGAGAAGAAACGAATATATGGAAGCCCTAGAACAAGCTAGTGTTAAACAGAATATTGTTCCCTTCACTAAGTTTATTGCTAGTTGTATTCAGTAGTTTTAGATAAAGGCTTTATGGAGAATTACCATGGAATTTACGAAACCAGTTAAAGTGGCCTTTGGTCAGCTAGAGCATATTGCTTTTATAAAAAGACACCTAGATGTTTACAAAAAACCGGATATTACCCAACATCCGATAGCAGCTTATGAGTTTGATTTTCTCGATTTCATTTACAGCCTAGGCCTTATTAACATTTTAACCTTTGTTTGCATAAGTCTATTCCCCTCGTATTTTAAATATGATCCTTTTGAAATTTTTAATATTATTCCCATCATGCTTTTATTAATAGCGAATACTGTTCTTATAGCTGCAGTAATAGTGCTTTTTCATTGGGGCTGTGCAAGTGCATTGGATTTATTTATAAAATAAAAACTCATACTTTACTTTTTATGAAGCTGGTATATTTTGGCGAGTCTTTAGAGTTTTATCCCTTTCTTATATTCTTATAACAATCCCTCTTTTAATAGAGATTAATAGTAGTATATTCACGCACGAAGAATTAGGAACAACGTTAAATCTCAACTGTTTATACAAAAGATACTATGAGGCTACCATATTAATATCAAATGATGTTATGTTTAAGATGATATCATTTGATATTAAATTCAAATTGATATCAAATGATATTAAAACTATACTTAAGAATATTAATCGATAAATATAGGTATTTAAATGCTGTGTCTAAAGTGTCTCAAGGAAATCGAAGATTCTACATTAGAACATTATGGATTACATTCTGATTGCTTTAAAGAGTGGTTTAATGTTGCTGAAACTGAGCAATTCGCTGGGCTACAGAGGCGACATAGCTCATCATTAGAAAACCCAAATAGAAATTCAAAACAAAATACCAGTTTTTTTCATGGAAAATTCAAAAAGTACTCTGCCAATCTTGCTGGTAATTCATACATCTTAAAAATGAGGCAAGATGATGCACCGGAATTACCTGAAGTTGAGTATTTGTGCAATCAAATTGGAAGGGAATTGAATATTCCTGTAGCAGAATTTTATTACATTGACTTTTATGGCGATAAAACGTTTGTCACTAAGAACTTTATAAAACAAGATTCTCCAATTGACCTTCAACATATTTATCATTTCCGCTCTGATGAAGATCATAGTTGCCAAGGACTTATCAATGCCATTTCCAAAGAAACAGGTAGACCCTTAGATACTAGAATTTTTATCAATACCTTATTGTTCGATGCATTTATCGGCAATCATGATCGTCATGGAAGAAATCTTGCGTTTATTGTTACATCTTCAAGCACTAAACTTTCCCCAATTTATGATAATGTATCCTATTTAAGTCTTGAATCAGGTCCAATGCTACAAGCTGACTTTAACCCGACTGGTAGAATTAGCACAAAAGACACGTTTGAACCAAGTATGATTGATTATGTGCGCGAATTTAAAAGATTGGGATTTCAAGCAGAAATCGATAATTTCTACAAACGGCTTTCAATATCCAAAATTAATCAATTAATAAACGATAGTTTCTGTAGTAACTTAATGAAACAAGCTATCAGTCGCCTAATTCAAAAAAGATTTGAGGAGCTTGAAAATGCACGATAATTTAAAGCTAAGCCAGGACAAACTCAATATATTTCATGAGGGAAGAAAAAGAAGGGTTTTCGTTGGCGAGTTGATTTACAGTAGAGAACAGGATGTCTATGAATTATTCTATGATGAAAGTTATGCCTATTCAGATACAGCTATTCCAATAGGACCGGAGCTGAATTTGTTTCAATTGCATCACCGTTCTGAAAAAGGAAAACTATTTAAAGCATTACTTGATAGAATTCCATCAAAAGAAAATCCAGCCTACAAAGATTATTGCGCGTCACAGGGAATCTCACCAGATGAACAAAATCCGATTATTCTGCTAGGTTCAATTGGTAAACGTGGCCCATCGAGTTTTATTTTTGAACCTGTCTATTATAGTGCGTTTACAAAAGAAGATATAAAAAAATTAAGAAATGAAATAGGCCTTACTCAACATGACTTAGCCAAAGTCTTGGATATTAGTATTGCCACACTGGCGCGCATAGAATCAGGTACAAGCCATGACGCAAACACCATAAAAAGAATAGAAATTTTCTTTAAATTTCCAGAAGTAGCACTATGGCAATTAAAGCAAACAGGAGGTTTGCTTCATAGTGAAATGCTTACAAAACTATATAACCATTTCAATGACATAAAGACAAAAGTTAAAGTTAGACATGTAAAGTAAATGGCGCACCTGATAATTCCACTATCCTATTCACCGCCTTTTTAGGCTAATTGATGCGGTTTAATGACCGTTTGTTTTCGATCCACTCGGTACCATGCTCGGCTAACCAATTGAGATCAAAAACAAATATTTTCCCAACCCAAATTAAAAGTCGCATGAATACACCACCCAATTATTCAACCTCTTTCATTATTTCTTTCATGATTTACATGGCGCTTTAGGATCTCAATTTATATTCCCGATCGGTAACATTTTTATTAAATATGCAAAAAACATCATATTATTACCGATCGGGAATATTTTTTGGAATTTTCTTCAAATAGGGTATAAAATTACCGTACGGGAACATTAGAAGAAAAATGATGATTCAATCTCCAGAAAATATAGGATGTTATATTCGCAAAGTTCGCAAAGAACTTAATGTTACCCAAAAAGATTTGGCTTTAACTGCTGGCACAGGATTGCGTTTTATTATTGATTTGGAAAATGGTAAGCCAACTTGCCAAATTGGAAAAACACTGCAAGTACTACAAGTACTAGGGATTC
>CAZTYT010000298.1:0-2883 GCA_964618245.1 uncultured Legionella sp.
CCATGTCCAAAAACTATCTGGGCTAGAGCCGCTCAAAATCACGAAGGAAACCAACTTTGTCAATATCGGGGAGCGGTGTAATGTAACGGGTTCCAAAAAATTTGCACGCCTCGTCCGCGAAGGCAACTATGATGCCGCTATTGCAGTGGCACGTGAGCAGGTAGATTCGGGGGGCACAAGTTCTGGACATCAACATGGATGAAGGGATGATTGACGGTGTGCAAGCCATGACTAAGTTTTGCAATTTATTGATGGCCGAGCCCGACATTGCCCGTGTTCCTTTCATGGTCGATTCGTCTAAGTGGGAAGTGATTGAGGCGGGTCTAAAATGTTTGCAAGGCAAAGCCATCGTCAATTCTATCTCACTGAAAGAAGGAGAGGAGAAATTTATCCAACAAGCCGAAAAAGTAAAACGCTACGGTGCATCGGTGGTGGTGATGGCTTTTGACGAAGTAGGTCAAGCCGACAATTACGAACGCCGCATCGAAATCTGCGAACGCGCATATTGGATTTTGGTCAATAAAGTAGGATTCCCTCCACAAGACATCATCTTTGACCCCAATATCCTGACCGTAGGTACAGGTATGGAAGAGCACAACAACTACGCCGTTGATTTTATCAACGCTACTCGTTGGATTAAAGAGCACTTGCCTTATGCCAAAGTAAGTGGTGGAGTCTCAAACGTATCCTTTTCATTTAGAGGAAATGAGCCTGTTCGGGAAGCAATCCATACGGTATTTTTTATACTATGCTATCAAAGCAGGTATGGATATGGGTATCGTCAATGCAGGGCAGTTGGGAGTCTATGACGACCTACCCAAAGACATGCTCGAACATTGCGAAGACCTGATTCTCAACCGCCGCCCTGATGCTACCGAAAGGATGTTGGCCTTTGCCGAAACCGTAAAATCTAAAGGTAAAGAACAAGTCATAGATAATGCTTGGCGCGCTCAACCCGTCTCCAAACGCCTCGAACACGCCCTCATCAAAGGACTGACTGAGTTTATAGATGAAGACGTAGAAGAAGCTCGTGCTCAGTCTAGCCGCCCACTTGATGTGATTGAAGGCCCGCTTATGGATGGTATGAACGTGGTTGGTGACTTATTTGGGGAAGGAAAAATGTTTTTGCCCCAAGTAGTAAAATCAGCCCGAGTCATGAAAAAAGCGGTGGCTTATCTTACTCCTTTCATCGAAGCTGAAAAAGCTGGCGGCGCTGCCGCCGCTGGTAAAATCTTGATGGCTACTGTGAAAGGAGACGTACACGACATCGGCAAAAATATTGTAGGGGTTGTATTGGGCTGCAACAACTACGAAATCATTGACTTAGGGGTGATGGTACCTACCGATAAAATTTTGGCTGCGGCCAAAGAACACAATGTGGACATCATCGGTCTGTCGGGTTTGATTACGCCTTCACTCGACGAAATGGTGGGTGTAGCCAAAGAAATGGAACGTCAAGGTTTTAAATTACCATTGCTCATTGGAGGGGCTACTACCTCACGGATTCATACGGCCGTAAAAATCGATCCTCATTACAGCGGTCCCGTTATCCATGTATTGGATGCGAGTCGTGCGGTACCGGTGGCGGGAAAATTGACCCAAAATGAACAGACTTACGCCGACGTTTTGACTGACATCAAAAAAGAATACGCCAAACTTCGCGAGGACCATGCCAAACGCCAACAAGCGAAAGAAGCCGTAACATTGGAAGCCGCAAGAGCCAACAAAACTAAAATTGATTGGGAAAATTTTGACCCTGTCAAGCCTAAGTTTTTGGGTAACAAGTATTTCCACGATTATCCGCTTGAAGACATTGCCAAATACATAGATTGGACGCCTTTCTTCCAAACTTGGCAGCTGCATGGTAAATATCCCAAGATTTTTGAAGATGCAACTGTAGGAGCTGAAGCCAAGAAATTGTACGATGATGCCAAAGCAATGCTAGCCGAAATCATCAAAAACAAATCTCTGAAAGCCAACGCAGTCATTGGTTTTTATCCTGCCAATTCGGTAGAAGATGATATTGTTTTGCATGAGTTTGAAGAATTGGAAGTAAGTTTTGCAGGACAGGGCCAAGCCAAACGAAAAGATTTTAGGGTCAAAAATCTTGACTTGGAGACTTCTAGCCTCACGCAAACAGTATTACATAACCTCCGTCAACAAAACCAAAAAGCGGCTAATCTTCCCAATTTATGCCTTTCGGATTATATCATGCCAGCCTCGGCCAAACGTACCGATTACATTGGGGCTTTTGCCGTTACAGCAGGCATTGGGATTGAGGCGTTGTTGGAAAAATACGAAGCCGACCACGACGATTACAACAGTATCATGCTCAAAGCTGTCGCCGACCGCTTGGCCGAAGCTTTTACAGAACTGATGCACGAACGTGTCCGTAAGGAGTTTTGGGGCTATGCTCAAGAAGAAACATTCAGCAATGAAGAGTTGATTTCCGAAAAATACCAAGGTATTCGTCCAGCACCAGGCTACCCTGCTTGTCCCGACCATACCGAAAAACGTACGTTGTTCGACCTCCTAGATGCGGAAGCTCAAGTAGGAATTGAATTGACCGAAAGCTTTGCGATGTATCCTGCTAGTTCGGTGAGTGGTTGGTATTTTGCACATCCTGCTTCTCGGTACTTTGCCCTTGGCAAAATCGCCAAAGACCAAGTCGAAGACTATGCACTCCGTAAAAACATGAGCCTCGAAGACACCGAACGCTGGCTAGCTCCTGTGCTGAATTATGATTAAAAGCTAGCGCAGGCAGGGTTTTGAACCCTGCCTGCGGTTTGTTTTTCTGCCTACGTTTTTTTTACTACATATTTCTCCGATACTGCCCTCCTACCTTATACAATGCCGCCGAGATTTGTCCTAAGGTACATACTT
>CAZTYT010000299.1:0-2855 GCA_964618245.1 uncultured Legionella sp.
TCAACTCTCTTGCTGCTTTAACATCGTCCAAGCGTTTCACCGGTAATGTATGAGGAGCATTTTTTAATAATTGGGGATCTTTTGCTGCTTCCTTGCGGATGGTTCCCATAATTTGCACAAAATGATCGAGCTCCTCTTTGCTTTCTGTTTCTGTAGGTTCAATCAGCAAACACTCAGGAATAAGCAGTGGGAAATAAGTTGTTGGCGCATGAATTCGATAATCTAATAATCTTTTGGCGAAATCCATGGCGGTAATCCCATAGTTTTTCTTTTCCGGGCTTAGCGTCACAATAAACTCATGTGAGGCTCGGCGATTTGGATAAGCTGCACTAAACCCTGCTTTTTGTAATTCTTTCAAGAGGTAATTTGCATTTAGCGTTGCGTATTCTGCAACGCGGGTAAGCCCTTCTTTTCCTAGTACGCGTATATAAAAATAAGCGCGTAATAAAATGCCAGCATTCCCCATAAAGCAAGATAAACGACCAATACTATGAGGGTAATCCTGACGTGTTGCCCATCGGTAACCGATATTTGTTTTTTTCACCACAGGTAGCGGGATAAAGGGTAAAAGTCGTTGTCCTACTGCAACCGGGCCAGCACCGGGGCCACCTCCGCCATGAGGTGTAGCAAAAGTTTTATGTAAATTTAAGTGCATTACATCAAATCCCATATCCCCTGGTCTTACTTTGCCTAAGATGGCATTTAAATTTGCACCATCATAATATAACAGGCCACCGGCTTGATGCACCAATGAGGCGACTTCTTTAATTTGGCGCATGAATAGACCCAAAGTGGAGGGGTTAGTTAGCATGATGCCTGCAGTTTTAGGTCCTAGTTTGCTTTTTAACTCTTCCAAATCAATATCGCCATCAGGCGCGGTAGCTATTTCTACAATTTTAAAACCACACATTGCTGCTGACGCAGGATTAGTCCCATGAGCCGCATCAGGGATTAACATTTCATCTCTGGCTGTATCGCCTCGAGACTGATGATAGGCTTTAATCATTGCTACCCCAGCAAATTCTCCTTGAGAACCTGCCATTGGGGTGAGGGATACGCCTGCCATGCCTGTAATTTCTGTAAGATATTCTTGCAAATGATAAAGTGGCTCCAAGAAACCTTGGCTGTCATTATCAACAGTTAATGGATGACGATTCAGGAAGTTAGGCATGGACGCAGCTTTATGTACTCCTCGTGGATTGTACTTCATCGTGCAAGAGCCTAAAGGATAAAAATTACTGTCGATGGCAAAATTTTTGTGCGACAAACGAGTGAAATGGCGAACAACTTGTAATTCGGAGCAAGCCGGTAGCCGCGGAAGCATTTTTCTTTGAAATTCTTCAGGAATGGCGTATTTACTTTTGGCAATTTTAGGGGCTTGTGCAGTTGCTTGACGATGTGCCTGAGATAGTTCAAAAATTAACATAATTTGCCTTCCATTTTTTTTGAATGCGATCCTTGAGTTCCTCACAATGTTTTACTGGCGTAAATTCAATAAATTCATAGCTGGCAATTTCAGCCAAATGAAATGGATCCTGTTTAAAAATTGATTCCAGGTAAGCCTTGTCCGTTGTTGCGGCAATGATAATACCGCCAGTACGCGGCTTCATTGGCCCGGAGGCAATTAATAAGCCCTGTTTGTAGTAATAATCCAAAAATTCCCGATGAGCATTTAAGTACTTATCTACTTCATTATTTGATACTAAATAGGTCAGTTGCACAACAATCATTTTCTACCTCATTCACTCATAATGGATTTTAATGTATTGGCATAAAGCTGTAGTTCTTCTACGCTACGCATTTCAGTAGCACAGACTAATAAGGTATTGTCGAGTTGAGAGTAATGCTTGCCAGGTTCATAACCACCAGCAATACCTGCTTGAGCTAACTGCTCCAGTATTGGCTGTACTGGTTTATTGAACTTAAGCAAGGCTTCATGAAAATAAGGTGTATCAAATACAAGCTCAACACCATCAATAGCAGTAAGCAAACTTACCAATTCATGAGTATTTTGATGACATTGGCTCGCTACTTGGCGTAATCCCTCTGCACCTAATAAGCTCATATAAATAGCCGCTGCAGTTACCAGCAAACCTTGATTGGTGCAAATATTGGAGGTTGCCTTCGCGCGACGTATGTGTTGTTCTCGTGCTTGTAGGGTTAGTGTGAAACCTCTTTTACCTTCGACGTCTTCAGTACAACCTATGATCCGTCCTGGCATTTGCCGGACATGAGACATCCGTGCGCTTAAAAAACCGAAATAGGGGCCGCCAGAAGCCATTGGGGAACCTAAAGGTTGGCCTTCACCACAAACAATATCGACACCATGACTACCCCACATACCTGGTGGTTTTAATAATGCTAAGGAAATGGGATTAACACAAGCCACACTGATAGTTTTATTTTGATAGGCCCAATCACTCAACTGATCAACTTTTTCTAAACAGCCAAAAAAATTGGGTTGAGGTATGACTAATGCGGTAATATCTTCTCCCACATAATTTTCCAGTGCTGATAGGTCGGTAATTCCCTGGTGAGGGTTAAAGGGCAAAGTGAGAACTTCAATATGCTGGGCACTAAGAATAGTTTTAATGGTTTCCAAGTACAAAGGATGAAGAGTACCTGCAACCAGAATTCGATTTGTTTTGCTTTGTTTATTGACCCTTACCGCCATTAAAATAGCCTCAGCCAGTGCTGTTGCTCCATCATACATGGAGGCATTAGCTACTTCCATGCCTGTCAATTCGCAAATCATGGTTTGAAATTCGTATAATAATTGCAGCGTACCTTGACTGGCCTCTGCTTGATAAGGTGTATATGCGGTTAAAAACTCCCCGCGAGAGGCAATGTCCCAC